>SYNW01000030.1 GCA_005805045.1 Actinomycetota bacterium | reverse complement strand
GATTGAGGTTTTGACCTACATCGTCAAATAGAGCGTTTACGAATTTCAGGGATGGCGCATGTCGAGGCGCGCTATTTTTAATTAAGTGTTCCGGTGATTCGTTCGGCGGCGCGACGCATTAACAGTGACTTGGCGAGGTCGCCAATGAGTTTCATTTCGTCGGCGAGCACTTTGTCGGGGCCAGGTCGACCGACAACTTTGCGAACTTCGGCGTGAACATTCATCAGCGCAGGCGAAGCAGTTAGTGGTGCGCGAAAGTCGATTGCCCGAGTTGCAGTGAGAACTTCAATCGCCAAGATGCGGCGCAAGTTGTTAATCGCCCGGCGTAGTTTGTGCGCGGCGTTCCATCCCATTGAAACATGATCCTCTTGCATCGCACTCGACGGAATTGAGTCGACGCTTGCGGGCACCGCGAGTCGTTTATTTTCTGAAACCATGCTGGCCTGCGTGTATTGGGCAATCATCAAACCCGAGTCGACGCCGGCGTTGAATGCCAAGAATGCTGGCAAGCCCATTGATCTGTTGACATCGAGCATGCGGTCGGTGCGACGTTCGCTGATTGAGCCAAGATCGCATGCGGCGATTGCCAAAAAGTCGAGCACATAACCGATCGGCGCTCCGTGGAAATTGCCATTCGAGCGAATTTCACCCGTGCTTGTGACGATCGGATTATCGATCATGGCGGCGAGTTCGCGATGAGCGACATTTGATGCATGGGTGAGCGTGTCACGCACCGCGCCTGCGACTTGTGGCGCACAACGCAGAGAATATGCATCTTGCACGCGGGTGTCGTCAGTGCGATGCGACGCCACCAGTGGTGAGTTTTTGAGAAGCGTGAAGATATTTGCCGCACTTGCGACCTGCCCAGGGTGGTTGCGAAGTGGTTCGTGCATTTCTGGTGCAAAAACTTGGTCTGTGCCGAGCAGTGCCTCGACGCTGAGCGCTGTGGCGATGTCGGCAAGCGTGCAAAGTTCGTGAAGATCGGTGATCGCCAAGATCAACATGCCGAGCATGCCGTCGGTGCCGTTGATCAGGGCAAGGCCTTCTTTTTCGCGCAATAGAACCGGTTTGATGTTGTTTTCTTTGAGCACATCAATAGACGGCCGACGGCGACCAGATTTGTCGAACACTTCTCCTTCACCCATTAGCGCGAGGGCGCAATGAGATAGTGGTGCGAGGTCGCCGCTACAACCGAGTGAGCCGTATTCGTAGACAACTGGCGTGATCGATGCATTGAGCATTGCCGCCATCGTCTCGGCAACAACGGGTCGAACGCCGGTTGCGCCACTGCAAAGAGTGCGCAATCGCAATAGTTGCATCGCTCGCACGACTTCGGTTTCGATGACTTCGCCCATGCCTGCGGCGTGCGACCGGATGAGCGATTGTTGCAATGCAACACGATCACTTTGAGCGATGTGTTTTGTTGAGAGCGCACCAAAACCAGTAGAGATGCCATATATGGGTTGATCTGACTTGGCGAGGTCCTCGACTATTTTGCTGGATCGCGCGATGGCTTCTAGTGCGCTTGGCGTGATTGCGACTTCAGCGTCTTCTCTGGCGACTTCGACGACCGATTCGCGATCAAGACCCGAAGTATTGATGAAAACTTTCGCAATGGGCACGAGAGAACTCTAGTTCTCGCTAACGAAATTGAAAAAAGTTAAACCGACTTGCTGTAAACAGGCTGATCGTAAGGCTTGAAGGTGAACCGGCGAATAATTTCGCCGTAACCACCTTTGTAGAGCGAATCGATTTTTGCCGCGCGCTCATAGGCGTTGGTGCGCTTGGCGACCGCGGGCACTTCATACCAGGGTGCCGATGGCTCGTCGTGGTGGGCGATGTGCAGGTTGTTGTTGAGCATCAGTAAGCCCATCAATCGACCGGCGTCGATCATCGCCGTTCGCGTTGACTCGGGTTCAAGCGTTTTGTGCTCAGCAAATGAGCGCATCATATTTAGCGAGTGCGAGCCAAAAACCCCACCGATGAGATATTCGAGCACCGACATGCCGGCCAAATTGTTGACTATATATACGACGGCCACGAGTGCCGGAATGTGCAACAGCCATGCTGAACGGGCATTGCCGACATTGCGCACTGCACGCCATGCGTCGGCGACGAAATATTGCACCGCGCTGAACACTGACCAAACCGTCAAGCGAAACGCGAGCGTGCGATTGGCCCAGTAGATCGCGCGAAAGAATCGACCAGATGTTTGCCACTTTTCAGGTATTGCGTAGTAACTCTCGGTGTCAAGTTGCGGGTGGGTGAGCGTTGTGTTGTGATGGCTGATGTGGTCGCGTTTGAACGACAGAAATGGAACCCACATCGTGACAGAAAGTGAAGCGAGCGCAGCATTAAGTTTTGAATTGCGAAACGGGTGGCCGTGCACGAGTTCATGTTGCAGACTTAAGTGCCAGGCGCCGAACCAAGTTAGAAGAGCAAAAGTCGCCCACCATGGAAGCTGCTTGTGTGTGAAAACAGATGCAAACCAACCGACGTAAACAAGAACAGCAATAATTAACGTGCGCCAGTCACCAGGAGACTTCAAGATCGAGCGCTCACCTGCTTTGCTTGTCACGCTTGCAGGGTTCATGGTTGAAGACACTTTTGGAATTTTATCGCAAAGAACCCGCCGCAAGTTGCCCACGCACGAAAACAGCGTCGACAAGTTGCACACCTGGGCGGTATGCCAAATGAATGTGACTTCGTGAATTGAGAACTGCAAAGTCGGCATTCGAGCCAACGGCTAAATTGCCGATATCGGTGCGGCGCAACGCGGCTGCACCGCCGGCAGTTGCTGACCAGACTGCCTCGTCGCAAGTCATTTTCATGTTGAGCACGGCCAATGAGATAGCCAGCGGCATAGAAGTTGTATATGACGAACCCGGATTGCAGTCAGAGGCTAGGGCGACCGTTACACCGGCATCCAGCAAACGTCTGGCATCAGGAAACTTAGATCGGGTACATAGTTCGGCAGTTGGCAATAGCGTCGCCACAGTTTTGCCTTGAGTGTCGGCAAGCGCACTGATGTCGGCAGCATCAAGATGCGTGCAGTGATCGCAAGATGCGACCCCGAGTTCGACACCTAGTTGCACGCCGCCGCCGTGCTGCAACTGATTGGCGTGAATTCGCAGACCAAGACCTGCTTTGGCACCTGCTTGCAATATGGCCCGCGCATGATCGACTTCGAACGCACCACGGTCGCAGAAGACGTCAATCCATTTGGCGTGAGGTGCACAATTTTTGAGCATTTCGCCACAAATGAGGTCGACATAATCATTGACTTGTGATTCGGCAGGCACGACATGGGCGCCGAGAAAAGTTGTTTCTGAAGTGATCGCATTGGCGACCTGCAGCGAGCGAGTTTCGTCGATGACCGAAAGCCCGTAACCCGATTTTGTCTCGAGAGTCGTCGTGCCCGTATGCAGCGCTTCGTTGGCGAGGCGACGGGCGTTGGCGACCAGTGCATCGTTATTGCTGTTGCGCGTAGCGGCAACGGTTGTGCGAATACCGCCCGCCGAGTATGACTTGCCCGACATGCGTGCTTCAAATTCTTCGGCTCGATCGCCACCAAAGACCAAATGTGTGTGACTGTCAACAAAACCCGGGATCACAGCCCGACCGTTAATATCAATTGCGCTTGATTTGAATTCGCGCGGCAAGTTTGCGGCCTCACCTGCAAATGCGATTTTGTTGTCGTCACCAACTACCAGTGCTGCGTTTTCGACTACGCCAAGTTTGCCGCGTTCAAGAGTTATGTCGTTGGTGACGAGCGAAGAGATGCCAGCCAGAACAAGCACTACGAACCAAACTTCGCGACGAGGTCCTTAACTCTGATGACGAAATCATGGTGATGAAACTTGTCGAACGACTCCCAAGTTGTAAAGGTTTTCGAGTCTTTGACTTTGTCCACGAACAGCAGACCATCAAGGTGGTCGACCTCGTGTTGATAGGTGCACGCTGTCATGCCGCGAATAATCTGATCGATCTTGTTGCCGTTGCGGTCGTATGCTTCGACACGAATCGATGTATGCCGCCACACATTGCCTCGAAAACCTGGCACTGACAGGCACCCCTCATTGTTTTCAAACATGTCGTCATCAAGTGGTGTGAGCACTGGGTTGATCAAGATCGTCAACGGCACCTGTGGCTTGTATGGATATCGAGGATTTTTGTTGACTTCGACTGCGCAAATGCGCTGATGTCGCAAAACTTGTGTTGCGGCGAGGCCCGCGCCGTTGGCGTGGCGCATCGTCTCAACCAAGTCGTCAATGAATGTTTGAATTTCTGGTGATTTGATTTCGCTTGGGTCAACTTCGCTGGCACGAATGCGTAACTCCGGGTGACCGATCGTGGCGATTGGCAAAATTGTCATGCCGTAAGTGTAATTAGAGAACGGCTTCGATTGCTGTGCGCAGACTCTCGTTTATGTCTGGCAAAGTTCGATGCTTGTGGTCGCTGACTATTTGTTCGCCGCTAACCCAAACATTGCCGACATCAGAACTTGTCGCACCGTGAACAAGGTGGGCGGCACCGTTTGTCGGGTCGAATGTCGCGAGACGAACAGATTTTGTTGACACGCTAATGAAATCGGCGGGCGCACCAGAAACGAGACCGTGTTTCTTGCTGCCGAGCGAACTCGCACCATTAATTGTTGCGGCCGAAAGTAAATCGCTGCTGCGGTGAATGCCGCGTTTGTTTGTAATCAGTCGCTGATTCATTTCGACGGCTCGAGCCTCTTCAAACATGTCGATCACGGCGTGCGAATCAGTACCCAAACAGAGAGGCGAGCCCGCGCTGACGAGATTTTCAGAAGGACCAATGCCATCTGCAAGGTCACGCTCGGTTGTCGGGCAAAAGCACGCAAAAGTTTTGTTCTGACCAAGTAACTCGATATCGGCACTCTGCAAATGAGTTGCGTGTATGGCGGTCGCGAATGAACCAAGAAGTTGGGTATCACCCAGCAGTTGAGTGGGGGTTCGCCCTGTTGCTTCGCGGCATGCTTCGTTTTCTGCCGGTTGTTCAGAAACATGAATGTGCACGACGCGACCGTTTCGGTGTTTTGCGATGGACACGAGTTCTGATTCGTGCACTGCGCGCACGCTGTGAGGTGCAAGACCAATCGTGTGCATGGCTGTGGGTGGGCCAAGTGCATCGACGCGAGCAAGCCAGTTCTCGACCGAGCCGTCGCTAAACCGAAGTTGTTCGGCAGCAAGCTGTTGATCTTTTAGCCCACCGTGCAAGTAAGCGACATCAAGCAACGCGATGCGAATGCCGGCGCGACGGGCGGCTTCGATTAAAACTTTGCCCATCTCATTTGTGTCGGCATACTTTTTGCCACCTTGTTGGTGGTGGACGTAGTGAAACTCGCCAACGGTTGTGATGCCCGCAAGCGCCATCTCTGAATATGTTGCTGTTGCAAGAGCCAGATAGTTTTCGGGTGTCAATCGATTTGCAACTTGATACATCAGTGTGCGCCACGACCAGAAATCACCCAGGCCAGCACCGCTGTGAGTGCGACCGCGCAGTGCTCGATGAAATGCGTGACTGTGCGCATTTACAAAACCAGGCATGACTACACCTGCGATACGCGAATCTCTCGAGTTCGGCGCCGAATTTGCGTCGATCGAAACGAATAATCCTTTATCAACTGTGATGCGCACATTCGAGGCGCAACTTTCGCCACCTAACCAAGCGTGTTCGGCAAAAAATGATTTCATTGTTCGCGCATCGGCAAACGCACACCGCGCTTTTCGGCGACGTCATTTGCTAGGTCGTAGCCGGCATCTGCATGTCGAATAACACCCATGCCTGGGTCACTCAACAAAACGCGAGAGAGTTTTTCTTTTGCCAGATCGGTGCCGTCGGCAACACAAACCATGCCGGCGTGAATGCTGCGACCAATTCCGACGCCACCACCGTGGTGAATGCTGACCCAAGTTGCACCACTTGCAGTGTTAACGAGTGCATTCAGCAGCGGCCAGTCGGCGATTGCATCTGAACCATCGAGCATCGCTTCTGTTTCGCGATAGGGGGATGCAACAGAACCTGAATCTAAGTGGTCGCGGCCAATGACGATTGGTGCGCTTAGTTCGCCACGCTTGACCATTTCATTGAAACGTAAACCAAGACGATGTCGCTCGCCATAACCGAGCCAACAAATTCGCGCGGGTAGACCTTGAAATGCAACTTGTTCGCTGGCGAGGCGCATCCATTTGGCGAGGTCTTCATTGTCAGGAAACTCGTCGAGCACCGCACGGTCTGTTGCGGCGATATCGCGCGGGTCGCCCGAAAGAGCAACCCAGCGGAAAGGACCTTTTCCTTCACAAAACAACGGACGAATATATGCGGGCAAGAAGCCGGGATAATCAAACGCTCTGTCATAGCCGCCAAGTTGGGCTTCGCGGCGTAGCGAGTTGCCGTAGTCAAAAACTTCGGCGCCGGCATCTAAGAAGCCAACCATCGCCCGACAATGAGCCGCCATAGCCGCACGCGATCGATCAATGTAGTGCTCGGGGTTCGTTGCACGAAGTTTTTCGGCGGCTTCGAACGTTAAGTCGTTGGGTATGTAACTCATTGGGTCGTGCGCGCTTGTCTGATCGGTGACAATGTCGGCAGCAAAACCCTGTGCCAATAATTTTGGAAACATATCGGCAGCATTGCCAACGACACCAACTGAAAGTTTTTTGCGCACTTTTTTGGCGGCCTCACATCGAGCAACTGCATCTTCGAGCGAGTCAGCGACTTCGTCGAGGTAGCGAGTTTCAACGCGACGTCGCACACGGGTTGCATCGACGTCGATGCACAACGCAACGCCGTCGTTCATTGTGATCGCCAGTGGTTGTGCACCACCCATGCCACCCAGACCAGCGGTGAGAGTAATAGTGCCGGCGAGTGTGCCTTTGAATTTTCTGCGAGCGATTTCGGCGAAACACTCATAGGTGCCTTGCAAGATGCCTTGCGTGCCGATGTAGATCCATGATCCGGCGGTCATTTGGCCGTACATGGTGAGACCGAGATTTTCAAGTCGTCTGAATTCATCCCATGTGGCCCAGTCACCGACGAGATTTGAATTCGCCAGCAGCACTCGTGGTGCCCACTCATGCGTGCGAAATACGCCTACTGGTTTGCCCGATTGCACCAACATTGTTTCATCGGGCTTCATGGTTTGCATTGTGCGCATCATCGCATCGAAGGCTGGCCAACTGCGTGCTGCGCGACCGGTGCCGCCGTAGACAACAAGATCATCGGGGCGTTCTGCGACTTCAGGATCTAAATTGTTTTGCAACATGCGAAATGGCGCTTCAATTTGCCAATTCGCGCAATGCAATTGGGTGCCGCGCGGCGACCTAACAACTCTTGGACCGGACATAGTTATATTCTCGCCGAAAACCTGGGGTTCCACCAACTGTCAGAGCGATTTGTTGAGCGTGATGTGGGCGAGGGCGCCGTTATTTAGTTGAATCTTGCAGTTACTTGCATCGAGAAATGCGTCTTGATGATGCAAAGCTAATGATTCGCCGTCGACAGATATCTCGGCAGTTTGAGAAACTGCAACAAGCATTTCGCACTTTGCCAACTCGCCAAGGCGATCAACATATGTCATTTTTCCGGTGGCCTTGCCGCGCATTGTCATCAAGTTGAGATCAACGATTGGTCCGTCTACAAGTTTTGCCGTCGTCGGGATGTCACCGGCAAATTCAGCAACTTCACCAGGTCGGCAAACAACTGTTTTGCCGCCAACGTTCAAAACCATTTCGCCACCCGAAATAATCAACAACTGCCGATGAATGTTTTCAAAATGTGAAAAGTCGCAGTCTTCGATGACTGGCGCGATCGCCACGCGCCATGTCCAGCCTGCAACTCCGGGAGTCTGACTGGCGATTTCATAACTTGTGCCGCGCCCGTTGGGCCACGGCGCCTGAAAGTGTTCAGCGAATTTCTGTAGCGCCATAAAACAAAACTAGTGGCTGGCAAATATCGAAGGTAAACCACCAGTGTGTATGAAGACAACATTCGCATCGGAGCCAAATTCATTTTTCGCGTCGAGACCGAGCAGGCCAGAAAAACCTTTTGCGCTGTAAACAGCGTCGAGAACCCAAGCGCCGCGAAGCGCCGCCCACTTTGCGGCATCAGTCGCTGCTTGAGTTGCAACCGCATAATCGCTACCCATGTAATTTGGGTCGATCACTACGTCTTTGTCGGTTGCACGAGATGTCTCGCCTAGCAACATCAAAGTTTCATTTGCTAAATCTGTGATGCTGCGTGAATTGAGTGCCACGCCCTTGGCAACACCAATACCAATAATTTTTGGTAAGTGCTTGAGTCGATCGCTTACCCGCGCGCGAACAAGACCCGCAACAAGACCTGCGTGCGTGCCGCCACTTGAAGTTGTGAACACGATGGCGTCGGCGACGATGTTTTGTTTCGCACACTGCGCGATGATTTCGTCGAAGGCGAGCGCGTAGCCGATCGCACCGACAGCGGTACTACCTCCAATCGGAATCGACTGCGGCTTTTCTCCGTGATCGACGAGTTGTTGTGTCAGTTGCGCACGAAAACTCTCGAGGCTCGACCAGTCTGTGTCAGCAAGACCAGTGTGATGAAGTGTTGCGCCAAACATTGCAGCCAAGAGTTGATTGCCTTCGAGACGACTCGGTTTTTCACCAGAGACAACGAGATGCGTCGGCAGGCCAAGCCTCGCGCCAGCCGCGGCAGTCATGCGGCAGTGATTTGATTGTGCGGCACCAACGGTGACGAGTGATTTCGCGCCGTTGTCAATCGCGTGTCCACAGAGAAACTCAAGTTTGCGCGCTTTGTTGCCGCCGACACCGAGCCCTGTCAGATCATCACGCTTGACCCACAAGTGTGCGCCGCTCGGAAGTTTGCCACCGTCTTCAAGTGGAGTTGGCAACGTTGCAAGGGTGATACGAGTTATTTTTGGTTGCGCCATGCGACGCCTTCCGGCCAGCGACCGATGCCACCTTCTTCCAACAACATGCCAGTCAGCGTGCGTTCAGCGTGATGCGAGCGCCACAGCAGCATTTCTTGTGCCAGTGGCAGCACACGTTTTGGATCTTCAAATGTCGTGCGCCAAGTCGGGTCTAGCGCCAAATCAAATGCCAACCAACTGCCGTCTCCGAATTGCACATACGCCGAGTCACGAGTGCGCCGCACGGTTAAGTGTTGGCGCTCGAGTCGACGGTCGCGTGGCCAATTGTGAGCGGCACCGTTTTCAGAGTCGTTTATATACATCTCTCGCCAGTCGTATTCGTATGTTGCACCGGTGCGCCAACGGGTCGGCTTTTGGCCGCGCAAAAAGTCGGTGAGTGGTAGGCCATCGCACTGCAACGGCACCGGCGCACCGATGGCCTCGGCAATTGTCGGCATGATGTCGACGTTCTCGGTGAACTCGGTAATTGTTTCGCCATGAGTTTGTGGATTGTTTGGATCGCGAACAATGCCGATGGTGCGATAACTATTGTCGAAGAAACCGAGTTTATCTTTCAGCCCGTGGTCGCCAAGTTGATCGCCGTGATCGGCAGTAATGATGATCAGAGTGTTTTGCCATTCGCCGCGCTCGCGAAGTTTTTCGCAAACGCGACCTATGTGATGATCGACTTCTCCGATCATGCCGTAATACTGCACGCGCATTTCGCGCAACCCCGCTTCGGTTTTCGGGGCTGCTGTGCCATCTATATTCATCGCTGCCTCATGCAGCGGGTGGCGATTTGTACTTGCTGCTATCGGTAGATCAACATCAGCGGGTGAGTATTGTTTCGACCATTTACCGGCTGCCGCATAGGGCGGGTGTGGTCGCAAATAACTTAGGTGAGTAAACCAAGGTTTGTTTTCTTCTTGGGTGGCGAGCCACTTGAAAAATTCATCAGTCAAGAAAGTTGAAATGCTCAGGTCTTCGTGACGATCAGGCTCGGTGCGAAGCGCACCGTCATGGTCATCTTTTGGGTCAAATCCGTTTTGTTTTAAGTATTCGAGCCATGGCGGATACGGCTCTGACAAATTCAAAATACGGTTGAAGCCGGGCAGCACTTCTTGATATGTCGAAAGTCGTCTGTCATCTTTTGAAGTCGTGGTACGCGGATCAACACCTTGGTCGGTATAGCCGAAAATTGTCGGTTCGTAGCCAGCACGAAGTGCCATGCGAGCGACATTGTCGAAGCGATCGTCAAGGGGTGTGCCGTTGGCTACGACTCGATGGTTCATTTGATACAGGCCCGTATACAAACTTGCCCGACCTGGTGAACACGGTGCCGCCTGACTGAAATGATTGGCTAGACGCACGCCGTTGCGCGCGAGTTCATCCAGGTTGGGTGTGCGAACGACTTTGTGACCCGCCGAAGATAGACAGTCGCCTCGAAACTGGTCGAGGGTTACCAGCAATACATTTGGCTTCACGGGTCGCAGATTACTACCAGATTCAGTTTTGGTCTTGTGCGTCGGCGATTTCGCAGGCCTTAGGTGATGCTTTGATGACCCTATTTTTTGCCTCGACAGGCGACTTGTCTATGCCTTTGCGCCACGCATCCAAAAATTTCCACGGCCAAATTTCACCTTGTAGAACTTTGTATTCAGCTCGTGGACAGATTCGTGACATGCCGAGATGAGTGTGACACTTGGTTATTCGCGCGTTGCCCGATGATCCCATTACGCCAATCCACTGGCCGGGTTCGACTCGATCGCCCCTGTTCACCTTGACTCGACCCAGATGAGAAAAATAATATCTCACTCGATCATCGCCATGAAGAGTGATTGTCAGCCCACCGCGAGTGCCAGGTGCATCGATCTCTTTGATCCATAAATCTTTTTTCTCAACATCAAAAATTACCCCAGAAGTTGGGGCGAGCACATGGGCATAGCAACCGTGCACATCTGTCGCGGGATAGTTCAGATGATCGCGTGAGTAAGTTACCGGAACCTTCGAAAATGGGAAGACATATTTGAACTCTCTTTGAATGGTTGAATCGTCAGAACTTGCGCCTGCGGCAGAGGAAATAACAAACAGACTTGCAACGACTATGACGAGTAGTCGGCGAAGCATCGCTGTCTTGCTTTGGTTATTTGTCTTTAGATAAAACTTCTGATGCGCGTTGCACCAGCAACTCGCGCTCGTGGTCAGACAGTGGGCGAGAAGTTCTGACATTGAGTTCAACTCGGTCACCCTCGCCGGCGGCTTGAATGTCGTCGACGAATAGAACAGTTGTCAGACCTTTCGTACCAGCCAGATCGCGCATCGTATTCGAAACGGTGTTCGCGCTAGCGCCGCTTGAAGCAATATTCATCTCAAGTTTTGTCGTCACGGGTTCTTGGCTGAGATTGCGGACGCTTGCCAGCGAACTATGCGGAATGTGTACCGTGCTGACGCCATCGCGCAAGCGAGTTGTGACCATGCCAACATGTTCGACAAAACCATGGATAGGTTTTTGCCAGCCGAGTTCGGCTTCGATTTCATCGCCGACGCCGTAGCGATCTTCGAGCAACACTGCAAGACCAGTCAGATAATCATTGACGCGATGTTGTCCACCAACAGCGAGACCCGCACCCAAGAAGCCGGCACTCGACAAAAAGAAAGCGGCGTTCAGATCGAGAATATTGAACACGGCGATCAGGGCGATGATCCATGCCCCGAGACTTATGAAGTGGTGCAGCATGCGAGTTGCTGCGTCGATGCGCTGACGACGACGATGCTCGCTACCTTCGACTGTTTCAGCACCAACGCGACGCACGCTGTTGCGCCACCAATTTGCAGCGTTAGTTGAAGTGCGATCGGCGATGCGTCTGACTGTTGTACGCAAAATCGCATAGGAGATTCGTGTGAATATGAAACAGCCGATAATGACGAGAATCGCAATGACTGGTCTTGACAAGAACCGGGTGAAACCTGATGCTTCTTCGGTTTGGGTCGCAGAAATTAATAACACGGCAATTGTTGTAAACATCTCTGTCTAGTGTGCCTCACTTTTCTGTGGGCCACGCACCACTAAGGTTAAATGCGTGAAACTAGCGAAAATTTCGGTGGGCTTGTTGGTTGTTGCGGTTGCTGGCTGCGGTGAACAATCAGCCTCGCAATATGCCACTGAGACTT
>SYNW01000029.1 GCA_005805045.1 Actinomycetota bacterium | reverse complement strand
GAGAATGCTGTAGTCATCACCACGACGCAACTGCACGGTTACCTCACCGGTTACGAGCGAACCGACCCAACGCGTCAGTGATTCGCGCAACATCAACGATTGCGGATCAAACCATCGACCTTCGTAAAGCAAGCGACCCAATCGGCGACCCATCGTGCGATAATTTTCGAGGGTATTTTCGTTGTGAATTGCCGAAACCAGACGCTCGTAGGCGATGTGTAGAAGCGCGAGTCCAGGCGCCTCATAAATGCCGCGACTCTTGGCCTCGATAATTCGGTTTTCAATTTGGTCGCTCATGCCCAAGCCATGACGACCGCCAATTTCGTTGGCAGCAAGCACTAGGTCGATCTGCGAAGCGAACTCCTTGCCGTTGATCGCAACTGGCCAGCCGTCCACGAATCGGAGCACGACATCTTCGGTCACGATCTTGACTGAGCTGTCATAGTGAGCGACGCCCATGATCGGGGAGACGATGTGCATGCTGGTCGAAAGTTCTTCGAGTGACTTGGCTTCGTGCGTTGCACCCCAGATGTTGGCATCGGTGCTGTATGCCTTTTGTGCAGCATCACGATACGGCAACTTCTTGGCCGTCAAAAATGCGCTCATCTCGGCGCGACCACCCATTTCGCGTACGAAGTCGACATCTAGCCAAGGTTTATAAATTCGCAAATTCGGATTCGCGAGCAGACCGTAGCGATAAAAGCGCTCGATGTCGTTGCCCTTGAAGGTGCTGCCATCTCCCCAGATGTCGACGCCGTCGTGTTTCATTTCGCGCACCAGCAACGTGCCGGTCACGGCGCGACCCAGGGGTGTCGTATTGAAATAAGTTTTGCCGGCAGTCGCAATATGAAACGCGCCGCACTGCAAAGCGGTGAGTCCCTCTTGGACCAATAGTTCACGACAGTCGACAAGTTTTGCGGCGACCGCACCATAAGTTTTCGCGCGCTGTGGTATCGACTCGAGGTCAGTTTCGTCGGGCTGACCGATATCTGCCGTGTAGGCGAAGGGCTCGGCGCCATGCTCACGCATCCATGCAACTGCAGCCGAAGTGTCGAGCCCACCGGAAAACGCGATGCCGACTCGCTGACCAACCGGCAGCGAGGTTAAAACTTTGGATCCAGAACTGCTCGCGCCGGGCGCACTCGAATTGGCGTCTTTTTTTGTCACGTCTTAACTGTAGAGAACCAAGGGAGACTAAACCGAGAGGGTTTTAAAGCCCAGACGCCACTGAGCGGTTGCGTCCGGCAAAAGCGGAGATTGTCGTCAACGCAGTGCATGCAGCGAGGATTGCTTCGCCCAAAGCAATGCCTGGCGACCGTGAAATGTCGACCACGCTTGTTGCCGCCAATAATGCCGTAGCCGCCAATCCTGCAATTGGTGTAAATCGTGAAGCGCGAATCGTCGCCATGATCACCCCAACGGGTGCCAAAAACGGGACGATCGAAAGGACGGAAAACAGTCCGCTGGTTCGATTTGCGAGCCACCAAGGTGGCTTGCCCACTGTGTCTGCAGAAATCGCCAAAACAAGCAATGAGCCGGCGATCAATACGTGCGTGACTATCACCGCGATTTTCCAACTTGGGGTTAGCGAACCCGCATGCTCGGTTTGTGCTGGATTAGGTGGCGGAAGAGACGACATTGCAAGACCGACAATAGCCTGAGAAGAGTATGGTTCAGGCAAAATTCGAAAAATTAAGCATATTTTTTCCGATGTGGAACGAAGAACAGTATCTGCAGCGCGCGTTGAATGCGGCAGAAGATATTTGCCTCGAACTGCAGAAATCACAAATTATTTCTGGCTATGAGCTCGTGATCGTTGATGATGCGTCTACTGATTCGACGCCACAACTCGCAGACACCGCCGCGGCTCGTGACAGCCACGTCAAGGTAGTGCATCACCCCGTGAATCGCAAACTAGGTGGATCAATAAAGTCTGGTTTTGCGGCATCCTCGGGAGACTTGGTTCTTTATACCGATGCTGACTTGCCGTTTGACATGCGCGAGGTACACAACGCGATACGACTGATGAGTCAATACGAGGCCGACATTGTCAGTGCTTATCGGTTTGATCGCACCGGTGAAGGGTATGTGCGGGTCGTTTATTCGGTTTTCTACAACTTGATGGTGCGCATTTTATTCGGCGTGAGATTTCGCGATATCAATTTTGCTTTTAAACTGTGTCGTAAAACTGTTTTTGATCAGATCAAACTAGAGAGTGAAGGCTCGTTTATTGATGCCGAGCTAATAGTCAGCGCCAAGAAACTGAATATGGAAGTCGTTCAGTTCGGAGTCGATTACTTTCCGCGCACCCGAGGTGTCTCAACTTTGAGTTCACCTGCCGTGATCATCAAGATTTTGCGTGAAGCATTCGCCTTGCGCAAGAAACTGAACGCGATAAAGCCCGCCGATTTCGCAACTGGCTCGAAGAGCTGAATTAAGTTAGTTCCAAATGAGTTCCTTCAACGAGTTCCCTGATGAATTTGGTGGCCTAGAGCCAGACTCTTTGCCGAAACTCGGATCAGTAATCGATCGGTGGAGATTTGCGCTGATTGCGTTTGCAGTCTTAGCAACAGTCGTTGCCGTCGGGGTGTTGTCGAGTCCTTCAAACGACCTGGCAAGTGAAAACTCAAACCCAGATGTTGTCGTTGACACAAGTTCGGTGTCACTTGTGACTGTGCCACTTGATCGCACCCTCGAACTTGGCATGAAGGGCGACGACGTTTTGCGTTTGCAGCAACGCTTGAAAGATTTGAAATTTGATCCAGGTCCGATTGACGGTGAATTCGGGCAGAACACGGTGCAGGCAATGTGGGCGTTTGAAAAACTGGTGATGAGTGTGCCACGAGAGGCAGCAACTGGTGTCGTGACACCGTCGACTTGGGCGATCATGCAGTCGAATTTGATAATCAAGCCACGGCGCATCGCCGACTCGGCGAGTCATGTTGAAATTTATTTGCCCGAGCAGGTTTTGATCGTGTTCAAAAAAGCAGAGCCAGTTTTGGTCACCCATATGTCGAGCGGCACGGGTGTGCCGTGGTGCGAAGAGGTGAAAATTGATCCAGGTGAAGAAGGCAATGAGACTGATCAGCAGATCAAAGTTGGAATTTGCGGTGAAGCTGTAACGCCGCCGGGCATTTTCTATTTTTATAATCGGCGTACGGGCATGCGTGAAACAAAACTTGGATCGCTGTATAACCCCGTCTATTTCAATTACAACATCGCCGTACATGGCGCGATATTGGTGCCACTTAAACCGGCGTCACACGGTTGCGTGCGAATACCGATGTCAGTCGCGCGATACTTTCCGGCGCTCGTCAAATATGGGGATCGGGTCTATGTTTTTGACGACATTAAAGAACCAGAAGAATATGGCTCGCCTGTCGCACCTTTCGATAAACCAGACCCGAACTACACGACAATTGCATCGGAAACGACGCTGCCGACTTCGCCAACTACGATTATTGGAGTGCCAACGACACCCAGTTCAGTCGGGACAACGGCTGTGACTGGTAGCCCGACGACGACCAGCACACCTTGATCGACAATGATTAGTTACGACGAGTTTTCAATGTTTGGTGGAAATATTTCCGAGTATTCGCTGAACGTCGCCGAGATGCCAAAAGTTGAGCGAATTGCAATGCAACTTACAGACGGGCGGACATTGAGCGCGCTGAAGTGGGGCAGCGCATCACCGGAAGTTTTGTTCGTGCATGGCAGCGCTCAAAATGCGCACACTTGGGACACGGTGATTTTGGCGATGGGCATTTCGGCGGTTGCGATTGACCTACCTGGACATGGGCACTCGTCTTGGCGCAAAGATGGGGATTATGGGCCAAGTGTCTTGGCTCTTGATGTTGCGACCGCGATTGAGACGTGGGCCCCGAATGCAAAATTGATAGTCGGCATGTCGCTTGGTGGGTTGACGACGATTGCGTTAGCAGGCATGCGCGGTGACTTGGCTAACCAGATAGTCGTCGTAGATATCACGCCAGGGGTCAACTCTGCAAAATCCAAAGCAATAACTGATTTTGTGAATGGACCGCAAACTTTTGCAAGTTTCGAAGAACTTCTTGCACGCACCATCGAGCACAACCCGACTCGGTCTGAGAGTTCGTTGCGTCGGGGTATTTTGCATAATGCAAAACAGCTTGATGATGGGTCGTGGCAGTGGCGTTACGACCGTTCGACACACCCTTCGGCGGAAGATTCGGCGAAACGAATTGCGCGAATTTCGAAACTTTGGGATGTGATTGAAGACTTAAAGTGCTCGATGACTCTTGTGCGCGGCGGAGTGTCTCCGGTTGTCGACGATGCCGATGTAGCCGAGTTGAAGCGCCGCAAACCAGATGCACAGGTGTTGGTCGTGGATGGTGCAGGCCACTCGGTGCAGGGTGATCGACCAATCGAACTGTCGGGCGCTCTGACTCGGATTTTGCGCGCTTAGTTAACTAAGTTTGTGGTGTGAAAAGATTGGGCAGGCCTTCTGCGTGTGTTGGTGTCGATACGCGAAACCGTTTGCTGGTCGAAGCACGACGCTCATTTGCCGTAGAGGGTTTTGATGCAACCACCAACAAAAAGTTGGCGAAATCTGTCGGCATCACGACTGCAGCGATTTACCACTACTTCCCGTCGAAAGTCGAAATGTACGTTGCTGTTTTTGCCGACGTACAAAAACTTGTTTGCGACACGATTGAGAACTCAGTGAGTGAGACTCAAAGCATAAACCAGAACGTCTCATCGATGATCGACGCTTTGGCGGCTTTGACCGTGCGTGAGCCGGCAGTTGTTTCTTTCGTGATGAGTGTTTCGTCAGAGGCACATAGAAATGCGGAATTGAGGCGAGAAGTGTTGCCAGTACATGGTCAGATTGGTCGAATTTTGCTGACGCTTTCTGAGAACGCAGTGACGCGGGGCGAAGTCAATTCTGAAATTTCGGCGCAGTCGCTCGAGGACATGTTGATGGTTGTGCTGTCGGGGTTGGCGCGCTTCAATTTGGTTTATCGAGACGCGCGCCGCACTGCCGAGTTGATCAAGTCGATGAAACTGCTGATGCTTGGAGTCGCGTTCAAGGTTTCAACCTCGGTCTAATTTTTTGCTGACTTAAGTGAGTCGACGAAAAATATCACGAGACCGACCCAAACAAAAGCGAAACCCAGCAATTTGAGTGGGTCAAGGTCTTCGCTGTAGACCAGCCAGCCGAGCAAGAAATTGAATGTCGGCACGAGATACTGCATCGGACCGAGCACGCTCAGGGGCACGCGTCGTGAAGCGGCACCAAACATCAACAGCGGAATCGCAGTCATCAAACCTGTCAACAAGACGAGGGCCCATTCGTAGACGCTTGCCGTATTGGCAACTGAGTCAGAGCGATCGTATGTGAGCCAAACCACGCCGAGAGCCGGCAAGATGAGGACGAGCACCTCGGCCGAAAGGCTTTCGAGGCTCGTTAGTTGAACCTGCTTTTTCAGATACCCGTAGAGACTCCAAGAAGAAGCGATCAACAGCGCACGCCATGGCGGTTGATCATTTGAGTATGTCAAGACCGCGATGGCGACAGTCGCCAACGTGATCACAAAGCGGTGAGATGTGCGAATCGGTTCGCCCAAAACGATGAAGCCGATCATCATCGTAAAGATTGGCGCGATGAAATAGCCGAGGGCCGTTTCAAGCACTTGATCGTGGACAACAGCCCAAACGTATGTAGTCCAGTTGATCGTGAGCAAGATGCTGGCGAGCATGATGCGAATTCTGGTTTGCTTATTTTGCAAAGCGGTAAATGGTTTACGTAAATTCTTGTTACACGACAAAATTGCCAGCAAAATTATTGCCGAAGTGATAATGCGCCAGCCGATCAGTTCGAATGCATTGAAATCTTCAAGGAACTTCCAGTAGATCGTCAGGAGTCCCCATGTGATGTAGGCGCCAAGTCCGTAGGCGATGCCCGAGCGTTCAGTGGGTCTAGACACGGCTATTCACCCTAGTCAGTAGCCTTAATTCAATGGCTGACGAGTCTGTTGAAGTTTGGCAACAAGTTTTGGCCAACGCCGAGCGGCTGAAAACCAGTTCTTTAAGCCAACTATTCAACAGCGACAAGTCGCGCGGGCAAATGCTGACAAAGACGTTGAGCGATGGACAGTCTGAAATCATCGTTGATTTCTCCAAGCAGTTGATCGATCAATCGGCGCTGAAAGATCTGTTGGCGCTAGCAAAGCAGAGCAAAGTTCTTGAGAAGTTTGCTGAAATGCGAAGCGGAGCAAAAATTAATTTCACCGAAAGTCAACCCGCACTGCACACTGCGTTGCGCGCCAAGTCGACTGATGTAGTCAACGTGGACGGCAAAAATGTGGTCGGACAAGTGCATGACGAACTATTGAAGATCCGGGCTTTTACCGAGCAAGTTCGACGAGAGAAAAAGTACAAGAAAATAATCAATATTGGAATTGGCGGCAGCGATCTTGGTCCGGCGCTGATTTATGACGCGTTGCGGACGAATCAAGAGCCAGATATTGAGTGCTTGTTTATCGCCAACTTTGACTCAACCGAGATCAATTTGGCTTTGACCAAGTGCAAGCCACGCGAAACATTGTTCATTGTCAGCTCAAAGTCGTTAAATACCGCCGAGACTTTGGCAAATGCACAAATTGCGGCGCGATGGTTGGCAAAGGGGCTGGGCGTGCAAACTGATGACCACCAGGTTGCCGACCAGTTTGTCGTAGTTTCAGCCAACCCTGCGAGAGCCACAGAAGTTGGCGTATTTGCAGCAAACTCGTTTCAGATTTGGCCCTGGGTGGGCGGGCGGTATTCGATCTCGTCAGCGGTGAGTCTGGCGCCGATAATCGCGTTTGGCTATGACATATTTGCCGAGTTTCTCGATGGCATGCGCAGCGTCGATGACCAAATGCAAAACACTTTGCCGGAAGATAATGCAACTTTGATTTTGGGGCTGATAGATGTTTTCAATTTCGGCACTCGGCGATTTTCAAGCCAGGCGATATTGACCTACGCGTCAGCGTTGCGTTCGTTGCCAGGATATCTGCAGCAACTGATAATGGAGAGCAACGGTAAGTCGGTGCGACACGATGGCTCGCCGACAATCGTCACGACTGCCCCCGTGGTCTGGGGTGGGACTGGTACTAACTCACAGCATGCGTTCATGCAAATGTTGCACCAAGGCAATCAAACGGTGCCCGTAGAGTTCATTGGCTTTGCTCAACTGGCAAATGTGGACATCGGTTCTCATGATGCATTAGTTGCCAACATGTTGGCCCAGGCCAAGGCGCTGGCGTTCGGTGGCGCGCGAGATGAAGTCGGCGAAAATTTGATCGAAGCACACCGCGCGATGCCAGGAAATCGGCCGTCTACGACATTGCTGGCAAAGTCGCTAACCCCGCGAACACTTGGCGCTTTGATCGCGATGTATGAACATCGCGTGTTCGTGCACGGCGTGATCGCCCAGATCAATAGTTTTGATCAATGGGGAGTTGAATTGGGCAAAACTTTGTCGCTTGAAATTGAACATCAAATGGTTGGCGAATCAGAAGCGACTGGCTCTATTGGTCAGTCTGGCGTTAATGACACTTCGACCAAAAGATTGATTCAGTCGTATCGTCAAATGAGACGCAAAAAATAGTCATTTAAGCAAGTCATTAAAATTGTGAGTTGCATGTTGCGCCTAGTCGGGCGACCTACGCTTGAGCCATGGCCGTAAAAATTTCTCAGGCAGAGCGGATGATGAATTTGCTCGCCTTGCTTGTGGATCGAGCCAAACCTCTGACTCTGCGTCAGATAAGACAAGAGCTGGGCAAGCAGTATCCCGATAGCGACGAGGCTGCTCGAGCAGCTTTCGAACGCGACAAAGCAGCGCTGCGTGAAATGGGCATTCCGATTGAAACCAAAACGCTTGGTGGCGATGCCGCAGGCGAAGTTACATATTGGGTCAACCGTTCGAACTATGAGTTGAGCGATCTGCGACTTACCGATGAAGAACGTGTTGCGTTGCAGTTGGCCGTAGCGACGGTTCACCTTGGCGCACAACACGGCGAAGAAGCGTTGTGGAAACTTGGTGGCGAGCGGATCATGCGCAAGGCATCGATGAGCGTGAATATCGGACTTGTAGATCAGAATATGAGCACGATCACCGATGCCGTGATGAAACGAAAGACGTTGAATTTCAACTACAAGGGCGAAAAACGTCAAGTTGACCCGTATGGGATGCTTTCACGCAGCGGGTTTTGGTACATCATCGGCTTTGACCACTTGCGCCGTGACCAGCGAGTGTTTCGCGTCGATCGAATCGAAGGTGAAGTGGCTGCCGGTGAGGCCCGAGCATTTAAAACGCCGGTTGATTTCGAGGTAGCGGCGGCAGTACCCACCGAAAAGCAGATGTTGGCAGCCGGTGACGGCGAAGTGACAAGTGCGGTGGTGCTGGTTGATGCCGCGCTCGCGGGTGGCGTCAGGCGCGAATTTGGCGAAAGTTTTGTGATTCGGGATCGGTCAGACGGCAGCGTTGAGTTTTCAATTCCTTGTGCGAATTTGGACGCATTCAGGTCGTGGTTATTTGCGATGGTTGAGAGCGCCGAGGTGCTCGAGCCTCAAGTTATGCGTGATCAAGTTGTGCAGTGGCTCGAAGATCTTTCGGCAGGTAAATGATGACGACAAAAAAGAAAGCAAAATCAACGAGCAAGCCTGTTGCAAAAAAGAAGTCAGTCAAGAAACCAGTCAAGAAACCAGTCAAGAAACCAGTCAAGAAACTGGCACGACCGGCGCGGCCAGCACGGCGCGGGCCACGCAGCGCAGCGCAGCGTGTTAGCGGGCTGTTGGTGATGTTGCCATGGATAATGCAACGCAAGCGCATCAAGATTTCGGCGATGGCGCGTCAATTCAACCTGAGTGAGGCCGAACTAGTCGAAGATCTACAGATGGCCGCAGTGTGTGGCGTGCCGCCGTACACGCCGGATGCGTTGATCGACGTATATATGGATGACGGAATGGTTATTGCAGAAGTTCCGTTGATGTTTTCGCGTCCGCTGAAGCTCAGCACCGCAGAGTTGTTTGCCGTATCGGTGATGGCCCAGACGGCGATGCAATTACCGGGCGCAAACAAAAAGGGTCCGCTGGCCTCGGCGTTGGTCAAACTTGCACCGCTGATGCCTTCGGGCGCAGAAACAATAAAGGTGCAGTTGCCAAAGACGCGTTATGTCAAAGAACTTTTGGATGCCGCCAACACGGGTGAGCGCCAAGAAATTGAATATTTCTCCCCAGCGACGCAGAAACGTTCGGAGAGAATGATCACGGCTCGCAAAGTGTTTGAAGACTCTGGTCGATGGTATGTCGCCGCCGATGATCACTTATCGGGTGAAGATCGAGTTTTTCGCATTGACCGAATTGAAAAAATCTCGGGAACCAAAATATTTGATCAGTTGCGCGAGGTACGCGATGATGAGTTGCCCTGGTTTTCGGAGAGTCTGCAACAGGTCACTTTGCGTGTGCAAAAGTCTTCTCGCTGGATTGTCGAGTCGTACCCGTATTTGTCCAGGGTTGATAACAAGGACGGCAGCGTCGACTTGAGAATGTCGATCACTTCAAAGCACTGGTTGGGTCGATTGTTGCTGCGCGCCGGCAAAGGTGTGAAAGTTCTCAAACCTGCTGAATATAAAAACCTTGTCAACGAGACGGCAACAGCAGTTTTGGCAAGATATCGATCGACACCCAGCGCCAGTTGATCTAGGCGCCGAAGTGCGAGACCAGTTCTTCGGTAGTGGTGATTTTGTGCTGGGCAAAAAGATGCGGCAAAACCAGCGCTGTGCCAAGTGCGTCGGCTAACGCGTCGTGTGGGCGGGTGACGGTGACGCCGTAACGCGCCGTTACATCTTTTAGCCTGTGCGAGTTGACTCGTTTTGGGTCGAGTGCACGCGACATTTTTAGCGTGTCAAGCGGCCCGTTGTAATTAATTTTAGTTTTGAGACGGTCTGCTTCGCCGTTTAGAAAACCGATGTCAAATTTTGCGTTGTGGGCAACGAAAATTGTTTCATCGAGAAGTTGATTTAATCGATTGATCATTTCTTGGGGGCTGATGCCTTTGCGCAGGTCAGAACGTTTGATGCCGTGCACCTTGTAGGCGCCGAGTCGACCTGGTTTCCAGAAGAATCGTTTGACAAAAGTCTCGTATTGTTCTTCGATTGTGCCGTCGCTGCGCGAAATTACGACACCAAGTTGTAGAACATGGTCGTTGGTACCAGAGAGCCCAGTAGTTTCGGTGTCGACAACCGCGAACTTGAGTTCGCCAAGCGGTTTGTTTTTTAGAAACTCAAGCATTGAATGAAAGTTAGCCGACCTATGTTGCAGTCTTACCAGTGAGAATTATTTGGATGCGAGTGCTTTGGCGAAGTTTTCGCGGTCAAAGTAGTCGCGCCAAAGCGCAATTTTCGAGTCGCTGACGACGAACAGACCTGCGACATCGAGTTCAACCCAACGGCTATCGATTTGAAATCTGTCGGTGCGTTCGTTCATTACTACACCGTGCTCGAGGTCGCCGGTGGCAACTTGGTGGTGGATGATCCACTCGTAGGCCGAACATTCGGCAAGAAAACCCCCGAGTGTTTGTTCGATGGCGGCACGACCAAATACTTTCGTGATCGGCACGTTGTCGTATTCGCAATCTTGCGACATCAGGTCAAGCGCCGCCGTCAGATGATGCCCTTGAATGAGTTCGAAAAATGAAGTCACGAGTGAGTCGGGGTCTTTTGCGACAGATGTCATGTCTTCAATCATGACACGCCAAGACGCATGACCCGAGCGTTGTGGACTGTGTTCAGCGACCTCTAGGTGTCAGTTTTCTTATCTATTTGCTCAGGGCGAAAGACTTTTGCGCGAATTCCAATCGGGGCGATTAATTTGAATCCTGCAAGGTGTCGTTGTTCTTCGTTCTCGCCACCCCAATAACCATATTCGTGATTCAAGCGTGCGAACTCGCGGCAGTCAGATTTGACCGAGCAGCATTTACAAATTGAAGAGGCTTTGATCTCGCGCTTGATTCGCGCTTGTGGGCGCTCCGAGTTTTGCCCAAAAAACAAGTGACGCTTGCCTTTGCAGTTCGACTTGTCGCACCAGTCTCTGAGTCGCAAGAGTGCCTGTAGCGCTTCGAGGCTGAGTGTTTGATCAGGAAATTCGTCGGGTTGTACGCCTGGATCCTCGGGACTGTAAGGCATAAATGGCACAGTATTAAGTGAACAATTAGTTTGTAAAACTTTGCGCGAAGATATTTTGAATTACAGAAGTGTGATTTAGAGAAGTTCGGCAGCCAGACTGGCAACTTCACTGCGTTCACAGGCTTCAAGCGTGATGTGGCCAAAGCAACTTTGTCCGGCAAATGCCTGAACCAAAACGGCCAACGCGTTGTTGGTTTCGCCCATGTATGGTGCGTCGATCTGGCTGGTGTCGCCAGTGAAAATCACCTTCGTGCCTTCCCCGATTCGGGTCAAGATTGTCTTCAAAGTAGTCGGCTCTAGGTTCTGGGCTTCGTCGACAACGACAATTTGGGCCTGCAGGCTGCGGCCGCGCAAGAATGTGACCGATTCGAGCGTTAACTGACCACGGGCGATCAAGTCGTCGATCAACCCGCGGGCATCGCTGCTCGAGCGATCATCTGTGAGCGCGACTACGGCGTCGTGAATTGCCGACATCCATGGATCAAGTTTTTCTTCAAGACCACCGGGAAGAAAACCAACATCAGCGCGACCCACTGGAACTAGTGGTCGATAGACGGCGAGGCGTTCATAGCGATGTTGTTCAACGACCTGTTCAAGACCGGCGGCGATTGCCAAAACAGTTTTACCGGTGCCCGCGCGGCCGTCGAGTGCAACGACCGTGATTTGCGGATCAAGCAAAAGTTCGAGGGCAAAGCGCTGTTCTTTGTTGCGAGCACGTAATCCCCAGGCTTCTGGGGCCGATTGTTGCATCAGGCGCAACTCGTTATCTCGGCATCGGGTGAGCGCAGACTGCGAGCCACAGCGCAGGACGGCAAAATTGTTCTCATAGAGGCCTGTGGCATCTTTGATTTCTGATTTTTCGATGCCCTCAGACTTGTAGAGGCTGTCGATTATCTCAACTGAAGTGTCGAATGTCGACCAGCCCATCGGTTTTTCAGAGTGACCACCGTTAACGGGCCGATGCTCGAGTGCGGTCAGCCCCAGGTGGGCGGCTTTGATGCGCAGTGCGGCGTCGTTAGAGACGATGCAGGTCGGCGAAACTGAGGCCTGACCCAGTGCGGCACCGATTATCCGGTTGTCGGGCACCTGGGGGTCGAGCCCGTGCTCAATAAGTAGGTGTTTTTGGATGCCATTGACCTCAATTTGCACGGTCGACCCTGATTCGGTGTTGCTGACTGGTGTCGGTTCTTTGAGTGAGCCACCTGCTTTGCGACGCAGATCTTCAATCGCGCGAAGCGCGCTGCGAGCAGAGCGACCGACATCATCCATTCGTGTTTTTAAACCATCAAGTTCCTCGATCACTGTTAACGGAATAACAATCGCGCAGTTCGGAAAATTATGCAGACAGTTGGGATCGGCGACTAGAACTGAAGTATCAAGTACAACTCGCGAGCCAGCTGGAGTTGTAAGCAACTTAGCGAACAGCTCGTTTGCTTTTTCAGAAATCAAATTTGAAGATGACAACAAAAGTAAGTGTGGTCGCTGGGCGACTGGCGTTGGTGGATGGCAAGCGTCAAAAGTGCTCGCTAGAGGGCGAATTTGTGGGATTTTTAAAAATTTGTTTAAAATTTCTTTTGGAACCCAAAAATTAACTCGCCCAACGAATTTTCGGGCTGATCAGCGGCGTCGGCTCGGGGTGTTTGGTGGATGTTTGTCCACAGGCAAGATTTGTTGCTTTAAATACGTGGCTACTCAATTCGTGGTTGCCTAGAACCCATATGTTGTATGGGTTCTGTGGGGTTCTTCGTTTGCTGGGTGAATGCGGCCGGGACGTTAATCGGAAAACAGAATCGACTTAAAAGTTTCGCTCGCGAGATATTTCTCGAGAAATATCGGATGCAGATTCAATTTTGGATCGGGTCGCGCAAAGATTTCGAAATCACGCACAATGCTTGCATTTTCTTTTCAGATCTACTCAAATATATGGGCAACGGTAATCCGTAACCGAAGAAAGCAAGGTAATAGAAATGACTAAAGCAGAATTGATTGATGCAGTGTCACAGAAAGCAGGAGTGTCGAAGGCAGATGCCGAACGCACGATTGCAGAATTCTTTGACCTCGTCGTCTCATCCGCTATGAAAGGCGACAAGGTTGCTTGGCCGGGCTTCGGCTCGTTCAGCACCTCGAAGCGAAAGGCTCGCATCGGCAGGAATCCTCAAACTGGGGCTCCCGTGCAGGTGAAAGCATCAACTGCGATGAAGTTCAGCTCGAGTTCAACACTCAAAGCTGCTCTGAATCCAAACCGCTAGACAAGCAATAACAAACAACAAGGAGAAATCAAATGGCAGCAAAAAAGCGCAAGAAGGCCAAGAAGGCCGCTAAGAAGGCACCTGCAAAGAAGCGTCGTAAGGCCAAGAAAAAGAAATAAGGCCTTAAGCCACTTCAAGCAAGTTGGTTCGGATTCCGTAAGAAGAGGGGCTTCGGCCCCTCTTCTTTCTTTTGTAGCGATACTTAGTAAATCTATTTCTCGAGTGAGTTTTCAAGTTGTCGGGCAACTGCCAAGTCGTCTGCGGTGTCGATATCGACCGCGAGACTTTGATCATCGACAACGCGCACTGATAATCCACATTTTTTCGCCATTTCTTGATGGGCTTGAAAACTGTTCTTGCCGTAACAGAATTCGAAGTCAAAATTTGTCGGCAAAACCATGACATTGGTGCCGTCTTTGTGGCGATCGGGCACGAGGGTGACAGAGGACTTGTAAGTTTCGACACTTTCGGAGACGATCAGATGGGTGAAACCGGTGGCCAGAGGTAGATCGCTGTGGCTGACGATTGCTAGTTGCTTGCTATGTGTTCGTGCGAACTCAACGCCAGCACGAACGGCCGCATTCAAACCGACTTCTGGTTGCCAGACAACTTTCGCTTTGTGGTCACGGGCCCATTGTGCGACATCTGGATCATCGCAGACGACGAAAACGTCAAAGTCGAAGGCGGCATTGATCACCCGATCAGCGCAATACTTTGCCAGCATGATTCGCTCGGCTGGTGTCAGCAAATCAGAAAGTCGCTCTTTGGCGTGGTGAAATGCTTTGACTGGAATCACGACGCCGATCGTTGAAAAGTCTGGTGCGGACCGCTGAGAAGGCACCTGCGAAGCCTAC
Organism: Actinomycetota bacterium; assembly: GCA_005805045.1. GTDB lineage: Bacteria > Actinomycetota > Acidimicrobiia > Acidimicrobiales > Ilumatobacteraceae > BACL27. The sequence continues at coordinate 3,006 of SYNW01000029.1, read as the reverse complement.
GGTTGCGAATACGGCACAAATGCTTTGCCCGCATACGCTTAGCGAAGTGGAAAGGCATTTGGCTGTTGTTGGCGCTGGTTCGTGGGGCACCACGGTCGCCAATGCCGTGGCGAAAAATCAGCCGACGGTGTTATGGGCGCGACGCAGCGAGTTGGCCGAACAGATTTCGACGCGGCACGAAAATGCCGACTATTTACGGGGCGTGCAATTGGTCGAAAGTTTGCGCTGTTCTTCGGTGCTGGGCGAAGTCGTGACCGGTGCTTCAGTCGTGATGATGGCGGTGCCGTCGAACGGTTTTCGTGATGTTGCGGCCGAAGTTGCCAGATGTGTCGCCAGTGATGTGTTGATTGTGAGTTTGGCCAAAGGCCTCGAGCGCGATTCGTTGCTGCGAATGACTGAAATTGTTCAACAGTTGATGCCACGTAACCCAGTAGCAGTGTTGACCGGGCCGAACTTGGCCCACGAAATTTTGGCGGGGCAACCAGCGGCGACTGTTGTCGCCTGTCGCGATCAGCAATTCGCCAAACAGATCCAAAAAATCGTCTCTCTGCCGACGTTGCGGGTTTACACGAACGAAGACGTCGTCGGTTGCGAAATTGCGGGTGTTGTAAAAAATGTGATCGCGATTGCTGCTGGCATTGCCGAAGGCATGGGCTTTGGGGATAATTCGAAGGCGACACTAATTACTCGCGGACTGGTCGAAATGTCGAGACTTGGGGTCGCGCTAGGGGCGAACCCGAACACCTTTATGGGGCTTGCAGGTCTGGGTGATGTTGTGGCGACGTGTGCGTCAGCCAAGAGTCGCAATACGGCAGTCGGGGTGCGATTGGGTCGGGGCGAGTCAATTTCGGCGATAACCGAGTCGATGTCGATGGTCGCCGAAGGTGTCCGCTCGTCGCTGTCGGTGTTGCAACTTGCGCAGCGATGCAAAGTTGAGATGCCAATCACCGAACAGGTTGCTGCCGTGTGCGAAGGCAAGACCAATGCCAAAGATGCGTTGGTGCAGTTGATGGCGCGCGCGACCAAATCTGAGGCCGACTGATGCGCGCAGTTGGGGTGCGTGGTGCTGCATGGATTGGCGGCGTAAACGCATGGGGCGATGTTTTCGTGGATGGTCAACAGCGTTTGTGTTGGTTTGTCGCCGCCGACGATCGGTGGTATCGACCGTCGCGCGAAACGACGGTGCGTCAGCGCGAGATTTCTGGTGTGCCCGTGATCGAAACACGAATCAAGGTGCCAGGTGGCGACGCCGTGCAGCGTGTTTATGGAGTCGCCAATTTTGGTGGGGCGATCGTTGTCGAGATATACAACGACTCGTCGTTGCCGTTTGCCGTGGCGTTCGATCGCGGTGATATCGCTACGATGCGTGCACCAAGCCCGACTGGTGTGCAGGGCATCGATCTGCCGGTTGGCAGTGTCGTGTTGCCGGTTGGGCATCATGCAACGATGCGTGCGGCGATTTTGATCAACGGTGACTCGCGGCAAATTTCTGCCGGAGAACTCGAGTCACTACCAAGTTTTGAGCAAGTCGAGCGAGGTTGGCTCGGTGCGCTGCAAACTGCGAGCCGAATTGATGTGCCCGAGGCGTCGTGGTCGACAATCTTGACATCTCAGCGTTGCAAACTTATGTTGTCGCCACCTGTTGAGACCGATGATCAAGTTGATTTGATTTTGGATCGTGCCGAGCGGGTGCGACTCGGTGACAAAGCCGGTCAGTGGGTCGGCGATGTGGCTATTGCGACCGAGCAAATCATCAAGCAGTGCGTCAAGGATTCGACGATTTCGTGGTTTGCGCAGCGTGCAATTTTGGCGGCGAGCATGTTGTTGCATCGCGCCGGTGAGTCTCGGGGCAAGCAAGATATCGCCCTTGCGTGGTCGCGTTTAGCCGAGGCTATAGAGATCACCGCGAGCGCTGACGGTGCCGACAAAAATGTCGCGTCCAGCACTGAACTTCTCGGCAGTGTGCGCCAGATTGCGTGGGTCGAGTCTCAATTGGTGGCGATGCGCCGTGACGGTGTGATTGAGATCTGCCCGCGTGGCATCGACGCGGCGTGGCTAGGTGCCAACTTTGAGTGCCACAAACTTCTTGCAACACCCGAGCATTTGATTTCGTATGCGGTGCGCTGGCACGGTGACAAGCCGGCTCTGTTGTGGGAGATCGACGGACCCGTCGGCGCGCGCGTTATGGCGAGCGCCATAGATAGTTCGTTTGTCAGTACTGATATGCGGGGTGAAACTTTGCTCAATGGTTTCGCTCAAGATCGATCAGCGCTCTTGAAATAGGCTGAGCATCGTGAGCACAGGTAGTACATTGTCCAGTTCATCGTCCAGTTCATCGCCCAGTTTGCTGCCGCTCAAACTTACCGAGTGGACATCATGCGGCGGTTGCGCCGCCAAGTGGGGCGCGAACTTGCTCAAAGATCTGGTCAATGAGTTGGCAACTGATGCGCAACCCAGAATTGATCCCGCGTTGTTGGTCGGCCTCGCGCCTTTTGATGATGCCGCGGTGTACCAGGTTTCTGAGGATGTTGCACTCGTGAGCACGACAGATTTTTTTCCACCTTTGGTCGACGACCCTGATGACTTCGGTGCGATCTCTGCGGCTAACGCTTGTAGCGATGTTTTCGCGATGGGCGGGCGAGTCGTGATGGCTGTGAATATCGCGGCGTTCCCTGAGAACTTTCCGCGCGAAGCGATCTCGCAAATCTTCGCGGCGGCTTCACGTGTGGTCGAGCAGGCTGGAGGATCCGTGGCAGGTGGTCACACGATACGAAACCCCGAACCGATCTTCGGGCTCGCGGTACAGGGGGTCGTGCATCCACAAAAAATATTTCGTAAAGGCGGGGCCGTTGCTGGCGATGTCGCAATTTTGTCGAAACCGCTCGGTACTGGTCTGACTTTGGCCGGCGGTTCGGCGAGCGATAAGGCCGCGGCGATCGCGGGGATGCGCGGGTTGAATCGTTTGGCGTCCGAACAATTGCAACGCCTCGGCGGTGCCGTTCACGG
>SYNW01000153.1 GCA_005805045.1 Actinomycetota bacterium | reverse complement strand
TGCGACGAGCTAAAGATTCGACCCCGACCAAAGTTCGGTCATGGCGTCGTGGTGAATCACGAGAAGTTTAAAATCGTCTGCTCATATCATCCGAGCCAGCAAAATACTTTCACGGGCAAACTCACTGAAAAAATGTTTGATAGCGTTTTCAAGACCGCGGTGAAACTAGCGGGGTGACATTACAAAGCGAGTAGTTCGCCACCACCGTAGGCCACGGCGACTGCAGCCAAGAACAAACCGAAAACACGTTGAAGTTTTCTGTCGCTCATCTTTAGTGCCATCTTCGACCCGAACGGTGCGCCGACAACGACGCCGATCGTTAGCCAGATCGCATATCGCCAGTCGATGCCGCCTTCAATCGCGTGAGTGATCGTGCCCGGCACGGCGAATGCACCAACACAAATCAGCGAAGTTGCGACTGCATTTCTCATCGGCAAGCCGAGCCAGCGTCGAAACAGTGGCACCATGACGATGCCGCCACCAACACCAAGCAAGCCCGAAAGACCGCCGGCGACAACTCCGGTGAGCGAAGATAAAAAACTTTGTGAGTTACGAAACTTTGATTCTGAAACTTGTGCCTCGTCGACCTTTACCGCGCGAATCATGTTGATCGAACTCCACATCAGCAATAATGCGGTGAGCACCATCAAGATGTGACCGTCGCCAGGTACGCGCGGTGAAACCCATGCGCCGAGAATCGCCGCAACGATGCCACTTGGCGCGGTGAACGCAACGACTTTCCATTTAATAAGTTCGCCTTGCCGATATCGCCACGAGCCACTGACTGCGCCAGGCAAAATTGACGGCAGTGTCGTGCCGACCGCGAGCGCGGCCGAGCAACCCAATGCGCGAATTGCCGGTGTCGAAATGACCGCGCCACCAACCCCAAAAGTGCCAGACATAATGCCAGTGGCGATGCCGGCAAGCGCCGTCAAGGCGTCACGAAAAATACCGGCGTCCATTAAACGAATTAGTGTGCTGCGGGCGCTGAGCCGTCTATTTTTTTCTTCGGCGGCGGAACGCCGACACCCACAGCCTTGTCGGCAAACTCTGGCCATCGACGACGACTGACGATGCTCAACAGACGCAAGAGTTTCATTGCAGTCGCATCGGTCTCTGCAGGCCGAGCAACAACCGAGCCATCTTTGATCATTCGGTTCATTACTTCTTCGCCAAGTTCGGTGCGCACGACGCAAAGTGTCCAGTCGTTGTCTTCGCCGATGCCGCCAGTCGAGATGTCGGCGTGCTCAGCGGCGAAGTCTGGACACATTTTGCAACCTTCGCGCGTCCATTTGTGGCACTCTTTGAGGTCGATCTCGTGATACGAGCCGTCGCGCATCCAAATCTGAAAGACGCCTTTGATGTTCATTTTGACCATTTCTTCCTTTTTCAAACCGTATTTGGCCAAAAATAGTTCTTCAAAAATTGCATCATCGAAAGTTTTGGAACACAGCAAACCGATGTTGAACAAAAATGGTTTGCCAACCTTGCCAGCTTTGCGCTTCCACATGATCGGCAAAGCCGACGACTGGCAACTCATGCCGACGAGCGCAAGACGTTTCAGGCCTTCTTTTTCGGCGTCGCGCATCGCCAGAGTGTTCGCTGAATATGTATACCGACTGCCTGACGAGGCGAGAACTTCCGCGGGTGTGCGCGCGAGACCTGGCAGGGCCTTCCATGATGAGCCGTCACCTTCGACGAAACTTGTGAGTGCCGCGTCTATGTAGTCGTGCTTCAGCAACCAAATCAGCATTGCGCCGACGAAACCGCCGTCTTGTCCTTTTTTGTGCGTCTCTTCGTCTGCGGCGCGAACCATCAGCAGTTGTCGATATTGGCCGTACATTTCTTCATCTTTGCGTTGGCGACCGAACAGGTGCATGTCGGCCTCGGGCTCCCAGGCGCGAAAGCGAGGGCAGGCGCGGGTGCAACTTGTGCAACCTTTTTCACCGTGAACGCAGTTGTCGAGTCCGAGTTCTTCTTCAAGGTGAAACGGTTTATATTTGCCTTCTTCGTGCTCGTAGCCGATTACATCGTGTGGGCAAGCGATTACGCAACCCGCGCAACCCGTGCACAAGCCGGTGTTGATGACCTCTTCGTAGAGTTCTTTCCATTGGTGCGTCCAACGCTCGGCAACTTCGACCATTTTGCAAGCCTAGTGAGTGAGCCCAAAATCTCATCGACTCAAGTGGACTTGTAGTGCCAAAAACGGCAACACTAGAGAACATATGTTGACTTATACACCAGAAGCCGAAGCCCGTCGTATCGAGGTTCGCCAGTGGCTCAAAGAAAATTTGCCAGCTCGTTGGAACGACAAAAGTTACGAAGTTTCAACTGAAGAGCGCAAAGAATTCAATGAGACTTGGCCCGAAAAGTTGTTCGCTGGTGGATGGATCTGTGCAACCTGGCCAAAAGAATATGGTGGCAAAGGATTAACGACTCTCGAGGGTGTGGTGCTCGCCGAAGAGTTCGCCAATGCGGGTGCGCCGATGCGCGCCGATTTTTTCGGCGACACGCTTGTTGGGCCTACTTTGTTGCAATATGGGACCGAAGAACAAAAGCGCGAGTTTTTGCCAAAAATTTTGAGCGGCAAAATGCGCTGGTGTCAAGGTTTCAGCGAACCAAATAGTGGCAGCGATCTTGCAAGCGTCAAAACGACCGCAGTTCTTGACGGTGACGAGTGGGTAATCAACGGACAAAAAGTTTGGACGACACAGGGCCATCACGCTGACTATTGCTTTTTGCTGACTCGCACCGACAAAGACTCGCCGAAGCACAAAGGTATTTCATATCTGTTGGTGCCGATGAAACAACCTGGCATCGAAGTGCGGGGCATAACGCAACCAGACGGCACTGCCGAGTTCTGCGAGGTGTTTTTTACCGATGCTCGCTGTCCGAAAGACAATGTCGTCGGTGGCGTGAATAACGGCTGGAAAGTTGCCAATAGCACGCTCGCATTCGAACGTGGCATGAGTGCGACAACGGGTTATCGCAGATTCGAGGAAGAATACAAGTTGTTCGTTGCACAGGCCAAGGCAAATGGAAAAATTAATGATGCATCGATTCGTCAGCGGTTGATGCAGTATTTTTCGAAGATTCAGATTTTGCGTTTCAACGGTTTGCGTTCGCTTGGTTCGACGCTTGCTGGCACGAAAGATTTTGGCGTGATGGCGCTTGGAGCGAGCAACAAGTTGTTTTGGTCTGAGATGCACCAAACTGCGATGGAGCTTGCTCTTGATATCTACGGTCCATATTCGATGCTCGTTGACACTGGCCCCGAATCGGGCACGTGGCCGGGTGCGTTGCGCGACAAGCGTCGAGAGAATTATCCGTCGTCACCGATGATGTCGAGTTTTTTCTTCTCGCGCTCAGAAACAATCTGGGGCGGCACGAGTCAGATTCAACGCAACATCGTGGGGGAGCGAGTTTTGTCGTTGCCCAAAGAACCAAAACCCGCCGGCGGCGAATAATAGTGAACTTTCAAACTGCGATTCGCTCTGGCTTCCAAAACTACGCAAATTTTAAGGGTCGTGCTTCGCGCGCCGAATATTGGTGGTGGATTCTATTCACGGCGATATTGAGTGTTTTGCTCTCGTCAATTAACGGTTCACTTGGCGACTTAGGCTCACTGATAACGCTGTTACCGTCGATTGCCGTTGCGATTCGCCGCATGCACGACGTAGATCGAGTGGGCTGGTTTGTTCTGGTGCCGATTTATAATTTGATTTTGGTTTTACGTCGCGGTGATGCGGGTGAAAATCGTTTTGGACCACCGCCGCCACCGAAATTCAACTAAAACAAATTTTAATATTTAGGTACCCGCCGTTGATACTTCGCACCGATTAGTGGCGAACTTAAAATAAAGTCGGCGCTCGCGCGGTTGCACGCCACCGGAATATTCCAGACCACGGCGATGCGCAACAAGGCCCGAATATCGGGGTCATGCGGTTGTGGTTCAAGTGGATCCCAAAAAAATAGCAAGACATCGATGCCTGCTTCAGAGATTCGTGCGCCGATTTGTTGATCGCCGCCAAGAGGCCCGCTACGCATTCGTTCGATCGTCAAACCCGTACTGTCGGCGATTAGTTTGCCAGTTGACCCCGTTGCGACAAGGGTGTGTCTTTTTAGTTCATCTTTGTGTTCGGTTGCCCACTCGAGCATCTCGCGTTTCATATTGTCGTGAGCGACGAGTGCGATGCGTTTGTTTGCAGGGCTCTCGATGTCTATCATTTCGGTCGAGGTCATAAATGAAGGTTAGGTCAAAACTCAACACCGTGGTGACCGTATCGCGAGTGATCACGACACCAATCGGCAAACTTACATTGGTCGCATCACCAAAAGGTTTGCAACAAGTGATCTTTGGCGCAAAGAAGTTGCAAAACTCGCGCGGTGCATCATCTAAGGCAAAGATTCACCTGAATTTGGCCGAAAGACAACTGCGCGAATATTTTGCCGGTGAGCGCAAAAAGTTTTCGCTCAAACTCGATATCTCGGGCACTGCGTTTCAAGAATCTGTGTGGTTTGCGCTGAACAAAATTAGTTACGGCAAAACAATTTCGTATGCCCAGCAGGCAAAACTCGTGCGCAAACCAAAAGCATTTCGTGCAGTGGGCTCGGCTAATGGCAAGAATCCAGTGGCGATAGTTCTGCCGTGCCATCGCGTGATTGCTTCGAGCGGCACTCTTGGTGGTTATGGTGGCGGGCTGGCGATCAAGCGAAAGTTGCTTGCGCTCGAGAGCAGTTAAGAGCGCCAGCGAACTAGTGCGGTTGGGTGAAACCGAAGCACTCGCGTAGATATTCGTCGCGCAACGCAACTTCTGGTGGCCCAATTGAAACGACGCGTTGCGCCAACAGCATCACGGTATTGGCTTGCTCTGCATCTTGAAGTTCGTGAGTGGCCATGACAACCGTGACACCACGCGCTCGCTCACTGGCGATGAGTTCGGCGACGAGTTTTCTGCCGTTGAGATCTAGGCCGGCCGTGGGTTCGTCAAGCAACAAGACTTCGGCCTGTCGGGTTAAAACTTGTGCCAAGTGAGTGCGTTGTTGCTGGCCACCGGATAAATCTCGAATTGGATTGTTTGCCTGAGAGTCGATGCCCGTGAGGCGCATCGAGTTATCGACGATTTTGTTGTCGTGCGTTGTTGGTTTTTTGAAAAGTCCGAGATGAGCGAACCTGCCCATCGCAACGACATCTCGAACGCGGAGCGGCAAAGTGTGAGTCGAAACTGGGTGTTGGGGAAGATATGCCACACGCTTGGGTAGTGAGCCAATTACCGCGCCGAGAATTTTTAGGTTGCCGTTGATTGGTTGCAGCAGGCCTGCCATTGTTTTTAAAATTGTTGACTTGCCAGATCCGTTGGTGCCGATCAACACCAAGAGTTCGCCAGGTTGCATGCTCAGTGAAATGTCGCTGACGATCGGAAACTTTGAGTATCCGACAGCAAGATACTCAGTCTTGATTGTGTACTCGATTGGGCTGCTCATCTGATGTGTGAGTCAGCGTGCGCATGAGGATGCTCGTGCTCATCATGACTGTTGCCAGCAATTGTTTTTTTGATTTCTGAATAGGTCGCAGAAACTGCAAAGATCAGCACGGTTGTCAGCACGATGCTTGCACCTGCGGCGAGATCGAAGTGGTAGCTGATTAGCAAACCAACATAAGTTGAAATTGAACCAACCAACGAGGCGATAAGCATCACAGTTGAAATACGCCGTGCGAATAATGCGCCGGTAGCAGCAGGAGCAATGAGCATGCCAAGAACCAACAGCGTGCCGACTGTTTGAAAACTGGCGATGACGGTAATAGCAACGATCATCAACATCAGGTTGTGAAACAGTCGACTTGAGAACCCAGAAGTTTTGGCTAGACCTTCGTCGACGCACAGCAATAAAAATGGTCGTCGAGCAATATATGCAACTGCGGCGACGATGACTAGAGCGACAAATTGCACAATTAAGTCTCGCGAATT
>SYNW01000028.1 GCA_005805045.1 Actinomycetota bacterium | reverse complement strand
GCAAAAGATGTCGACGCCGCAGCGCAAGCCGCACGCGCCGCGTTCATCGGCTGGGCCGCCCTCGATGTGCAAGAGCGTGCCAAATACATGAACCGCATCGGCGACGGCATTGCCGCCCGCATGGACGAACTCGCAACTGCAATTTCGCGCGAAACGGGCATGACGAAGTTTCTCAGCCAAATGATTCAAGTTGGTTTGCCGATTAATTCGTTCAAGCAAGCGGCAATCGTTGCCGAAAATTTCGAATACTCACACGAACTTGGCAACTCGCTTGTCGTGCGCGAGCCAATCGGCGTCGTCGGTTGCATCACCCCATGGAATTATCCGTTGCACCAAATCGTCGCCAAAGTTGCATTTGCGATGGCTGCAGGTTGCACGATCGTTCTCAAGCCAAGCGAGATTGCGCCAATTGACGCGTTCATTCTTGCGGAGATCATCGATGAAGTCGGTTTACCAGCAGGCGTGTTCAATCTTGTGACTGGCACCGGACCGGTTGTCGGCGAAGCAATTGCCGCACACAAAGAAGTCGACATGATTTCGTTCACTGGTTCGACTCGCGCAGGTCGTCGCGTCACACAAGTTGCTGCCGACACAGTCAAAAAAGTTCACCTCGAACTTGGCGGCAAGTCAGCAAACATCATTTGCGAAGATCTCGACGCTGAGACTTTCGCCAAGGCCGTCAAGCGTGGTGTCGGTGATTCGTTCTTGAATAGCGGACAAACCTGTCTTGCGATGACGCGAATGCTCGTGCCGAAGTCGCGTCTCGCCGAAGCCGAAGCACTGGCAGCCGAAGCAGCAAGCGCGATGAAGGTCGGCGATCCGTTCGAACAGACAACCGCTCTCGGACCATTGGCTTCGGCCGCGCAACGCGATCGCGTCAATGGTTACATCCAAAAGGGCATCGACGAAGGCGCGAAGCTTCTCGTTGGCGGCGTCGGTGTGCCTGAGGGTTGCGACAAGGGTTACTACGTCAAGCCGACAGTGTTTTCAAACGTCAAAAATTCGATGACGATCGCCCAGGAAGAAATTTTTGGTCCGGTGCTGAGCATTATTTCTTACGAAGACGAAAACGATGCGGTGCGCATCGCCAATGACACCGTTTACGGTTTGTCGGGTGGAGTATGGGCTTCGACCAAAGAAAAAGGCGTTGCGATCGCGCGACAACTTCGCACCGGTCAAGTCGCCGTCAATGGTGGTGGCTTCAATATCAACGCCCCACTCGGTGGCTACAAGCAATCAGGTGTCGGCCGCGAATACAGCGAATACGGTTTCGACGAGTTCCTCGAGATCAAGAGCATGCAACTCTAAAACTCATTCGCGGCGCGAGTCGCGGGCGGCGGGCATCCAGTTTTCACCAGCCGTGGCATCGATTCGTGCCAAGAACTTGTGACCGACAGGCTCGATTAGTTCGACAAATTTAAGCGTCAGATCTTCACCGAGGTGACGCCATGCCTTTTCGCACAATTCGTTTGTATTGTCTTCGATTTGTTCGCGAAATTTGATGCCTGCCGTGTTGATGCGACCATCAGTTACGAAACCCCGCGCATCAAGTGCCGCCCACGCTTGCTCAAGTTGCGCATCGTCAGCACCGCGACTGCGCGGTATCCAATCACCGGGGTAACCGAGAAATGCATCGTGCAGCAAACCCGCCTGCACACCAGAAATTTCGTGACTCGCAAGCAACTCAAAGTGCGTGTCACCACGCCATTCGCGAATGCAATTTACCGCCAACCAAGCCGACAATGTCGAATCATCTTCACATCGTGGCCAACTGCGATGCGCGGCGTAAAGCGGGTGACGAGCGAGCGGCAATGAGTCTGCAGCATCCCACAACTTCGTGGCCAAGTCTGAGAGTGGCGCAACGATCTCCGGCGCATATTCACGCAACCCGCGTGCGACGGCTTCGTTGCGCACACGATAGGCGTCCTCGAAACTCGTGTGTTTGCGCGCCATGTCTAAACAAACATCGATGAATTCTTTGCGAATCGAATAGAACGCTGCAGTCACAGCATCGTTGCCCGCCGACGCAAGTGGCGCCGAACGCGACGCGATGTAGTAACCCAAACCATTTGGCACGCCAAGCGCGGTGTATCGCGCGATCGCATCTGGGTCCCAGTAGATCCAGCCGATTAAGCGGTGCGACGCAAGCGATGCTCGCGCACTTAGTTTGCGCCAATTATTCATCAGCGACAAAGTCTATTTACGTGCGAATCTTGCACCCCAAGCGACCATTGCCGCGCCGAGCCCAGCCGCAACAATCAAGGGCACCAAAGAACCTTCGGTCAGTGCGCCAGTCAACACGACCGCCCATACACCGGTCGACACCGCGGTCGCAGCCGACATAAGAGCTTCACTGCGTCGATAGGCAAACAAAAATAGCACTGCCGAAATTACAATGCCGATCACGGCGATTGCATCGCCGCCATAAGCGTTCTGGGCGATGCATCCCCAGCCGACAACAATCAACGAGGCGACAAGCGGCGGCAAACTCGGCTTTAACCGACCGATGATCGATGCGACAGCGGCAAGCACACCGAGCGCACACAACACAGCGCCTGTCGTTTCGTCATTCAAATTGTTTGATTGGCCTGTCAATGCAACGAACGCTCCAAGTTCGAACACAACTGCGGCGATCGCCACGCCACTCTTGGTGCGGCAAAACCACAGCCACGACCACGTCGCAGCGATCAAAAAGCCGACCGACGCAGCGCGAGCATCTGGTTCGTCCGGCAACAAAACTGCAACTGCAAAACCAAGTGGCACGCCTGCGAATGAGCCGACGATACCCGCCAAAAATTTGAGCGGCTTGGCACGCGCGACAAGTCTCGCAATTATCTCGGCGATGAGCGCGATTATTGCAAGCATGGCTGCAACAAAAACCTGTGACGGATCATCACCAAGCACACGCACAAAAATCGCAAAGCCCGCCGACACCAACAGGATCGAGCCCAAGACGATCAACGCAATTCGCATCGGAAACTTCGAAGTTCTCGCCTCGCGCTCGAACAACATTTTCGACAAGCGATCGTGTGTCGAGTCATCGATCAGGTCTTGTTTGCGCGCGGCTTCGAGACCTTGCTCCCACTCACCCATACGACGCCTCCATCACACTGAGTATTGCACTGGTGCGGGCGTGGCGCGCGATGCAGAGAATTTCATCGATCATTTCGGCAGGGATTGTGTTCCCGTCTTTGGTCGAACTTGGCGCCTGAAAAAATTCGCTGAGATCACGTGGCAACATCGGCGCGACAGGCGCGAATATTTCGCCATCGACATGCGTCGCATGCAACAACCCGCACTCGATCTGATATGAAATTGCAGTTTCACCCGCCACGAAACTAAAACTACCGGCGCCAACCAAATCGCGCGCCGTCTGCACGCGCCGCAAAACGGTCTCAAGCGCATCGATCCGCGTCAACACGTCGCCCGCTTCTTCAAACCGTTGCGCCTGCGAATGCTTGCGCATCTTGGCCGTCAACTGTTCAATCACCTCTTGCGCCTCGCCCTTCAACACACGCCCAACTTGCTGCACCACTTCGGCATAAACCACCTCGTCGGCCGTGCCCGAGCACGGACAATGCGCGACACCCAACTGCGCCGCCGAACAAACCGGCGCGTCTTCGGGCGCGCGGTAGTTGCGTCCCATTCGCACCGTGCATTGTCGCAACGGCATGACAGATTGAATCGCATCGATTACATCTCGCGCCATCGACCGAGTCGAAATAGGTCCAAGATATAAATCTTGAGATGCAGCCGCCGGCACACGACTCGTCACGACCAATCGCGGCCACACTTCGCTAAGCGTCAACCGCACGTAGCAATATTTCGCCGATCTCGTGCCTGCGTGGTTATATCTCGGTCGCAACCTCGAAATTATCCGCAACTCGAGCACTTCGGCCGTCAACAAGTCTGGCGTCGCAACATAGTGCACCGCATCCATCAACTTCAACAACGAACCAATCTTGCGCCGCGTGTCCCCCGTGCCAAAATAACTTCGCACGCGTGAACGAATATTCGTCGCCTTGCCAACATAAAGCACATCACCCTGCGCATCAACAAACAAATAAATGCCGGGCCCGCGCGGCAAATCAACCGTCAGTTTCAATTTCTCCGCCTGCGGATGCCGACCAATTTTCGCCAATGCCGCGAAATCATCTAGGTCAAAGACGCCAAATCCGGCGGCGCGCTCAATCAATAGGTGCAGCAAATCTCCGGTCGCCAACACATCGTTGATCGCCCTGTGGCACGGCTGG
>SYNW01000003.1 GCA_005805045.1 Actinomycetota bacterium | reverse complement strand
TCTTTGGCATACGCGTTGATGTTCAAAAGATTTTGCTCGATCGTCGCACCCATTTTTTCCAGGCCGCTGATGTGCAAATCGATTGGCCGCCCGCCAAAGTCGTCGCCTCCGGGCCAGTTGATCAGTGCCTGACCGTAATGAGTCAGCAACGGCCCGAGCACGTTGATGCTGGCACGAATCTTGTCCACGTTTTCGAACGGTGCTTCAGTCGAGATATTCCCAGAATTAGTCAACGAAAGTTCATGCGGTCCAAGCCATTTGCTCTTCACTCCGAGTGCCGTCAACAAATCTGACATCGTCTCAACGTCGGCGATTGCCGGCACATTGGTGAACACATATTCACCTTCGGCCAACAGACTCGCCGCCATCAACTTAAGTACCGAGTTCTTGGCCCCTGGCACCTGAACGTTGCCTGAAAGCGGCCCAGAACGGCGCACAATGATGCGTGGAGACTGATTATTCATGGCATTTAAGTATGCTCCCGCAGTGAGCCGAAAACCCCGAACGCCCCCCTTGACTGCGCGCCAACGCACAATTTTATGGCTTCTCGCCTTGGCCTGCGTGCCGGCAACTTATGCCAACACATTGTTCACGCAAACAGTTGCCTACGCCGCACAAGAGTTTGCAATTTCCGAACAAGGACAGGGCATCGGCGCGGCAATCATCCGCTGGGGCGTCGTCATTTCACTTCCGCTCGCCGCACTCGCCGACCGCATCGGCCGACGACGACTAATTATTTTTTGTGCATTCGGTGCGCCATTGATCACTGCGCTCGGTGGTCTAGCACCAAGTTTTGCAATTTTGGTCGCGACACAAACACTCGGTCGACCACTCGCATTAGTCTTGACAATTTTGATCGGCATCGTCGCCACCGAAGAAATGTCCCGTGATTCACGCGCGTGGGCAATCAGCGTGCTCGCAATCGCCGCGGGCTTCGGTGCAGGTTTCGCACTCGCCGCATTGCCACTCGCTGATCTTGGCGCAGACACATGGCGATATATCTATGCGATTTCCCTCGCATGGCTGGTTATTGCGGTCACTTTGTTGCGCAAACTTCCCGAAACAACTCGATTCATTGAGCGTCACGAAGCGCACCTCGACTCAGCAACGCATATCGACAAAACCCGTCTGACTGCGCAAAGTTTTGTCGCAATCTTCGGCAACATTTTCATTGCTGCATCTTCGGTTTTTCAGGTGCGCTACTTGCGCGATGTGCGAGATTATTCAGCCGTGATGATCACTGCATTTACTCTGGTCACAGGCACGCCCGCATCTGTTGGTTTGCTGATCGGTGGTCGCGTCGCCGATAAGCGCGGACGCCGCATGCTTTCAGCAGTCACATTTCCCCTTGGGGCAGTTTTGCTTACAGCAGCATTCAGCACTAGCGGTCAAATAATGTGGCTCGCTTCGGTTTCTGGGGGCATCTGCCTGGGTCTGGCCTACCCAGCAATGGCGGTTTACCGTGGCGAAATGTTTCCAACCTTGCATCGTTCATTCGCCTCAAGCGTGATCATGACGGCTTCACTTATTGGCGGCAGCATCGGCCTCGTCGGCGCGGGTTACTTTCTCAACCGTGACTTCAGCTATGGCACAGTCATGAGTTGGCTCTCAATTGGCCCGATCATTGCCGGCGTTTTAGTTTTTGTAACTTTCCCCGAGTCGGCACACCGCGAACTTGAAGAACTCAACCCCGAGGACGTAGTTGCTGCAAAGCCTGTTACAGCGCAGTAACCCAACTTGCAATAATCTCACCAACTTCGGCGTCGCGATTTTTTAAGTCGTGTCGCGCGCCGTCAAGCCAAACATGCTTCTTGTTCATCATTGGTCTGGTCGCCGCAGTTAGTTCGGCAACTGTGCCAAATTCATCGCGAGTGCCACTTATAAATAGCACCGGTGCCGTCACTCGAGGCAAATGTTCGCTACGCAATTTGCTCGGCTGTTTTGGTGGATGCAGCGGATAGCAAATGCATACCAGTCCAGCAACTTCAAGTGCGTTCTCGGTGTCAGCAACAGCCATGCTGCACATCCGCCCACCCATTGAACGACCGCCGATAACTATTTCATTTGTCGCACAACCCCAATCGTGCGCGGCTTGCATTACGGCTTTGCGAACTGTCTCAATCAACACGGGTGTTTTATCCGGAAAACTTTTGTCAGCCTTGCGATACTCAAAATCGCAGCGAGCAACTTTAATTTTTGCATTTGCAGTTTTTATCGAAGTTTCGATTGCCAGTAACGAATAATGATTTGCGTTTGTCCCCGCCCCCGGAAACAACACAACGCCAGTTATCACAGGCGCAGCAGCACTCGTGTTCTCACGAGCGCAACAGCACACGTATTCTCACGAGCGCAACAGCACTCGACGGGCTTCTCCAATTTCTTCAATTGACTTGCCGGCAGTGGCGACATCACCGCCGTGATCTGGGTGCACGCCGCGCAACGCCGCGCGATAACGCTCTTGCACTTGACGCTTTGACGGCTTAATCGTGCCCGCGGGAAACCCAAGCAGGTCAAGTGCCCACGCTCGTGGGTCGGCCATCGACGAGATATTCGACACTGCACTGCCAGCC
>SYNW01000027.1 GCA_005805045.1 Actinomycetota bacterium | reverse complement strand
CTTTCGGACATCGTTTGCAGGCATTGCTTCCAACGCACAGGGCTCGATAGTTGCGCCGAGAGAAGCGTTGTCCATTCGTTGCCGTGGCTGTGCGCCTTGGCGTCGACATTCGAAACAATCGGCACATCCGAGTCGCGAGGTTTTGCCAAAGCGATTGCATCACGAAGTCTGTCGCGTGCCGGCGTCATTAATGGAGTATGAAACGCGCCAGAAACCGGGAGAGCGATAACGCGCTTGGCGCCGATTTCTTTGGCGTGATCAGAAGCGAGTTGGACGCCGACTGCCGTTCCCGCGATGACGACTTGTCCTGGCGCATTGAAATTGGCGACCCAAACATCGCTGTCGGCGCGTCGGCACGCGGTTTCAACCTGGTCGTCTTCAAGACCGAGCACCGCAGACATCACACCTGGTGACTTGAGACCAGCATCATGCATCGCAGCGGCCCGCTCGATCACGAGCCGAACACCATCATCGAAGCCGAGCGCACCGTTAGCAGTAAGCGCCGTGTATTCGCCAAGTGAATGTCCTGCGCAAAGGCTCGGCTCAAAACCGAGGCGCTCAACCGCGTCGAGCACCATCAAACTAGAAACAAATGTTGTGAGTTGAGCATTGCGAGTATCTTTCAATGTCTCGGCGTCAGCGTGCAACAACAAATCACCGACATCACGACCCGCAATCTCGGACGCCTCGTCGACAAGTTCCCAACTTTCGTGGTCAACCCAAGGTGCGCCCATGCCTGGTCGCTGGGATCCTTGACCAGGAAAGGTGAATGCAAGCATCGTCTAGGGAGTGCCTTTCGTGTTGCCTACATCGTAGAAGAATTTCGCGTAGTTGAGTAATCTCTTTGCAGTGTGGGCTGGACTAAACGCTAGATACGCTTAGCCCGCAAGCCCGAGTGGCGGAATGGCAGACGCGACGGACTCAAAATCCGTTGTCTGAAAGGGCGTGCGGGTTCGACTCCCGCCTCGGGCACTGAATGACAACACCAAATTTAAATGATCGCTTTGTTCAACGGCGCTTGCGCCGTGGTACTCAGACGATGCGCGAGTTGCGTGAAGAACTACGTATTACCTCCGAACAACTCGAATTCGTAGAGAACGAAGCGCAAGAAAAAGAGATGCGTGCGATGGTTGCTGAAACTGCAGACGCAGCATTGGAGCATCATGAAGCGCAACGAAATCTTGAGGCGATCCAAAAGTATCACCGATATCTGTTGACGACAATTGCCGATCATGAACTGCGCCAAGATCAGCTTCTTGACAAACTCGGCGATTAGAACCGAGGTCTTGTAGTGGCAATACGAATCGTGCTGGCAGAAGATGAGGCAATTATTCGTCTTGACTTGCGCGAGACGCTTCAAGAAGAAGGTTACGAAGTGGTTGGTGACGTTGGTCGCGGCGACAAAGCGGTCGAGTTGGTTCGCGAGTTGAAACCAGATGTCGCCATTTTCGATATCAAGATGCCGGGCATTTCAGGCATCGAAGCCGCGAAAATCATCTCGAAAGAAAAGATCTGCCCGGTGGTGATGCTGACGGCGTTCAGTCAACGCGAGATTATCGAAGAGGCGCGAGATGCTGGTGCGTTGGCATATCTTGTTAAGCCATTTCAAAAGACCGATTTGGTTCCGGCGATCGAGTTGGCAATCGCTAGATTTGCCGAAATGCGGGCATTGAGCGGAGAAGTCGACGCGCTTGGCGCGCAACTAGAGGTGCGCAAGTTGATTGACCGAGCCAAAGGCGTGTTAATTGATAATCATAAAATGTCAGAAGCCGATTCGTTTTTGTTCATACAGCACTCGGCGATGTCTGAGCGCAAAAAAATGGGTGAAATCGCCGAGCGAATAATCGCCGGCACGCTCAAACCATAGTTTTATGAAATTGATGGCGTTAGACGGCAACTCGTTGGCGTATCGGGCATTTTTTGCATTACCGACCGACATGATTACGGCAAGCGGGCAAGTGACCAACTCAATTTACGGTTTCACGTCGATGTTCTTGACTTTGCTCCGCGATCATAGGCCAGACGGTGTCGTTGTCGTGTTTGATCGCAAGGAGCCGACATTTCGCCACGAAGCCGCCCCCGAGTACAAAGCGCAACGCGAATCACAGCCTGACATTTTGTATCAACAACTGGATCTGATTCGCGAGATGCTGTCAAAAATGGGAGTGGTGGCGATTGACGCTGCTGGTTTCGAGGGCGACGACTTGATTGCGACGATCGCCGATCGTGCGCTGAAAGCAGGCGACGATCTGATAATTGTCACGGGTGATCGAGACAACTACCAATTAGTCAGCGACCCGCACATTCGGGTTCTTTACAACAAGCGCGGCGTCAGCGACTATGCGCTTTACGATGAGGCCGGAATTTTTGAGCGAACTGGCGTCACGCCGAAGCAATATGCCGACTACGCGGCTTTGCGTGGAGACCCGAGCGACAATTTGGATGGCGTTCCAGGTGTCGGCGAAAAGACAGCGGCCAAGTTGATCAATCAATACAAAAATATCGAGGCGGTCTTTGATCATGCAGACGAACAGACGCCGAAACTTAAGCAGTCTCTGATTGAAAGTCGAGAGCGAGTGTTGCGCAATGCAAAGTTGATGAAATTGCGTCGCGACGCACCCGTAGATATCGATATCCACGCTTTGTCACCGAAGCCAAATATGCTCGCCGTAAAGCAGATCCTCGCGCTATTTGAATTTAAATCGATGTTCGCACGGTTCGTCGAGGCGACCAAGCATTTTGCAGGGATCGATTTGATAGCTGGTGATTCTGGTGCGACGAAAGACGATGATACCGAAGGTGTCAGGTCGGCAATCGTCGCGGTGACAAATAAATGTCAATCAGTCAAAGACGCGATTGCCGCATTAAACAAGAATGCAACAACCGATCTCGCAGGAGCTTGGTTGGGTGACCCTGGCAGATCAGAGTTGGCTGGTCTCGCAGTTGTCCAAGACGCAAAGATTTCGACCGTGTGTTGGATTCCGACTCACTTACTGACATCGCCCGAGGTCAAAAAGATTCTGACCGGAGCTTTCAAGTTTCGGGGGCACAACGTCAAGCCGTTGATGCGCAGTCTTTTGAATTTAGAAATTGATTTGGGGGACATGGTCCTGGATACTGCGATTGCGGCATATTTGCTTGACCCATCCGAGTCGAGATATGAAATCAAACAAGTTGTATCTCGTTACCTCGATGTCGAATTTGGTGCCTCTGATTCGAAGACTGGAGAAGGTCAACTAAATTTTGAATCACCTGATTCGGCGAGTGTCGCCAGCACCGTTGCCGCAACAGAGGCACTGGGTGTTGCGTTGGTTGCACAAACTTTGGTGGATGCTCTGGCCAGTCAAAAATTGACGAATTTGTATTCCGAGATCGAACACCCATTGGTGCGCGTGTTGGCGAAAATGGAGTTTCTCGGTGTGGCTGTCGACAAGCATCAACTCACCGAGATCAATAAGCGTTTGACGGCCGAATGTCTCGCGTTGACCAAACAATTGCATCAGGTTGCCAAGCAAGAGTTCAATTTGAATTCGCCTTTGCAATTGCGCAAGATTCTTTATGAGGACAAGAAACTCACTCCAGGCAAGAAGAACAAAACAGGACCGAGCACCGACGCTGCAACACTGGAAAAACTAAAAGATCAATGGCCCGAGTTCATCGAGCCGTTGCTCGAATATCGTGAGGTCGAGAAACTCAGGTCTACTTACGGTGAAGGCTTACTCAACGTCGTTGAGCAGGACAGCCGAATCCACGCCACTTTCAACCAGACTGTTGCGCGTACCGGGCGATTGAGTAGCGATCAACCGAACCTGCACAACATTCCGGTTCGTAGCGAACAGGGCAAGGTTTTTCGGTCTGCTTTCGTGCCGCGCCAGAACTGTCAATTTTTGGTCGCCGACTACAACCAAATCGAATTGCGTTGCATTGCGCATCTCGCCAACGATCCAGGACTGATTGATGCGTTCAACAAAAATATAGATATTCATAATCTGACAGCAGCTAATGTGTTTGGTGTAGCGACCGACAAAGTCACGAGCGAACAACGATCCAAGGCGAAAATGGTTTCGTATGGTCTGGCTTATGGCATGGAGGCCTATGGCTTGGCTCAAAGACTGGCGATCGGCGTCAGCGAAGCCAGCGAAATTCTTGAAGCATATTTTTCTGCGTTCCCGAGAGTGAAAAAGTACATGGATGAAACCGTCGAAGAGGCGCGAAAACGCGGGTACACCGAGACTCTTTTTGGTCGACGGCGATCAATCCCCGAATTGCAGAACACGAACTTCAGGGTGCGACAGATCGGCGAGCGTCAAGCCATGAACTCGGGCATTCAAGGCTTGGCTGCCGACATTTTTAAGGTTGCACTGGTGCGACTCGACCAGGCTCTTGAAGCCGGCGGTTTTGAGTCGCGGCTGGTGTTGCAAGTGCACGATGAGGTGATAGTTGAAGCGGTGATCGCGGAGAAAGACAAAGTCGAAGCTTTGGTACGCAAGTCGATGGCGCAGGCGGCAGAACTGGCAGTAACCCTCGAGGTGAATCTCGCATGGGGCGACAGTTGGGCCGCGGCGAAAACCTGATATTCGAGCCGAAAAAACCGTGTCGCAGATAGGCTGAAGCGTCCTATCCACCTCTCCTATCCACCGAAAGTAATAACAGTGTCTACAACTCAATTGATGTCGAGTCCTGAAATGGGAACATTCGACGCAGAAGGCAATTACACCCCGCGCAAAGTTACTGAACGAGATGTCTCGTTCGTAGATTCAATCAACGAAACGATTGTTGAATTAAAAGAAGGAAAACTAGTGATCGGCACCGTCGTGCGAATTACTCGTGATGAAGTACTTGTCGAAATCGGCTACAAGACCGAGGGTGTGATTCTGAATCGTGAACTCTCGATGCGTCATGATGCCGACCCGAACACAATCGTTAAATTGGGCGAAAAGATCGAGACAGTGATTCTCACGCTTGAAGACAAAGAAGGTCGTTTGTTGCTCTCCAAGAAGCGAGCTCAGTACGAGCGCGCTTGGGGAGATATCGAAGCAATCAAAAAAGCGGATGGCACAGTCGAAGGACTCGTAATCGAAGCAGTCAAGGGTGGTCTTATCGTCGACATCGGTTTGCGCGGCTTTTTGCCGGCGTCACTCGTCGAATTGCGTCGTGTGCGTGACCTCGCACCATATCTTGGCCAGAGAATCACCGCAAAGATCCTCGAACTCGACCGTCAACGCAACAACGTCGTGCTGTCGCGCCGTGCATTGCTCGAAGAAAGTCAAAAGGGTACGCAGACAGATTTCCTCGAGAACATTGCAGTCGGCGAAGTTCGCACTGGTCGAATTTCGAGCGTCGTCGCGTTCGGTGCATTCGTCGATCTTGGCGGCATGGACGGTTTGATTCATGTGTCCGAACTTTCATGGAAGCATGTCGACAATCCGGGTGCGGTCGTGAAAATCGGTGATGAAGTTTCGGTGAAGGTGCTCGAAATTGATCGTGAACGCGATCGGATCAGTCTGTCGCTGAAGGCAACTCAGCAAGATCCATGGCAAGAGTTTGCGACCAGCCACCAAGTTGGGCAACTTGTTTATGGTCGTGTCACAAAACTTGTTCCATTTGGCGGTTTCGTGCAAGTTGGTGACGGAATCGAAGGTCTTGTTCATATTTCTGAAATGTCGACACACCACGTTGAAGCACCAGAGCAAGTAGTCACGCCCGGCGAAGAGCTGTGGGTAAAGATCATCGATCTTGACCTCGCCCGACGACGAATCAGTTTGTCGATCAAGCAAGCCGCCGAAGGTGGCGAGTTGGCCGAAGAGTATCGTGGCCAATTCCAAACCGATGAACAGGGCAACTGGGTGAGTGGCGATGATTCGACACGAGAGACGGCATGGGCCGAGTTTTTTGATCCAAACGGTGCTCCTGCAGAGGAACCAAAAGCCCCAGAAGAACCAAGCGTTGGCTGAGTAAAAATCAACGGTTAGATACGGTGAGTATCTGATGATTTTGATTGGACTCACTGGTGGCATCGGCTCGGGTAAATCTGAAGTTTCGCGTCTGTTGGTCGCTCGCGGCGCCGTAGTAATCGACGCCGACTTGATTGTGCGCGAATTGCAGCAACCAGGCGCCGAGGTCTACAACAAGATGGTTGAGATTTTCGGCTCCGAAATTATCGCACCTGACAAATCTTTGGATCGTGCGGCGATCGCAGCGAAGGTGTTCAGCGACGAGAAACTGCTCAAGACGCTAAATGATCTGATCCATCCGACGGTGCGCCGAGTGATGAACGAACGAGTGGAGAGTTTTCGAAAAACAGACAAAGTGGTGGTACTCGACATCCCGTTGCTCGTCGAAAATCCGCGCGAAGGCTTGGATGGTGTGTTGGTCGTGGATCTGGATGTAGAAATCGCAGTATCTCGGTTGGTCGAGCAACGCAACATGAAGTTAGAAGACGCACGGGCACGAGTTGCCAAGCAGGCGACGCGAGAACAGCGCTTGGCAATCGCCAACCATGTGATTGACAATTCAGGAGACAGGGACTCGTTGTTGAAAGAGATCGATACGGCATGGTCTTGGATTCACTCGTTGAAATGAGTGATCGCAAATTTGTAGTTGAGTCCCCGTTCAAGCCAGCGGGCGATCAACCCGAGGCGATTGCCAAACTGGCCGCCGGGGTAAAGCGTGGCGACCGTTTTCAGACACTCTTGGGCATCACGGGTTCTGGTAAATCGGCGACGATCGCCTGGACGATAGAACAAGTTCAGCGACCAACCCTGATCTTGGCGCCGAACAAATCATTGGCGGCACAATTGGCCCAAGAGATGCGCGAGTTCTTTCCGAATAATCGTGTTGAGTATTTTGTCAGTTACTACGACTACTACCAACCCGAGGCCTACATCGCCTCGAGCGACACATTTATTGAGAAAGATTCTTCGATCAACGATGAAATTGATCGTCTGCGCCACTCGGCGACCGCCGCGCTTTTGACGCGACGCGACACGATTGTCGTCGCATCGGTGAGTTGCATTTACGGCATGGGTGACCCTGGTGAATATCGGGGTCACCTGCTCGAGTTGCATGCAGGCGTCGACTATGACCAGCGCAGTATCTTGGCGCGTCTCGTCGATTTGCAGTACGACCGAAACGACATGACCCTTGGTCGTGGCAACTTTCGTGTGCGCGGCGACACGATCGAAGTTCATCCTGCTTATGAAGAAACGGTTACGCGTCTTGAGATGTTTGGTGACACCGTTGAGCGCATAAGCGTCGTTGATCCGGTCACGGGCGAGACACTTCGCGATTTGAGTGAAGTAGTCGTCTTTCCCGCGACGCATTATGTGGCAGGCGAAGAACGCATGCGTGTCGCCACCGAAAACATCGAACTAGAACTCGCGGAGCGATTGAAAGTCTTTGAATCGCAGAATAAATTGCTCGAGGCCCAACGAATCCGCATGCGCACGATGTTCGACCTCGAGATGATGAAGGAGGTGGGATATTGCAACGGCATCGAAAACTATTCGATGCATATTGATGGGCGTCAACCCGGTGAACCGCCGTTCACCCTGTTGGATTATTTCCCAAAAGATTTTTTGCTCGTAGTTGATGAAAGTCATGTTGCGATACCCCAGTTGCATGGGCAGTTTGCGGGCGACAGAAGTCGTAAACAGACTTTGGTCGAGCATGGATTCAGATTGCCGTCGGCGATGGACAATCGTCCGTTGCAATTTGAAGAGACGATGGAGCGCCTGAATCAGTGCATTTTTCTTTCTGCAACACCCGCAAAGTTCGAACTAGAACTCAGCGACCAAATTGTCGAACAAATCGTCCGGCCTACTGGTTTGATCGACCCAGAGGTGATCGTGCGCTCCACCAAGGGTCAAATCGATGATCTGATTGAAATGATCAAGGCCAAAACAGCTCGGGGCGACAGGACACTCGTGACGACCCTGACCAAAAAAATGTCCGAAGATCTTTCTGAATATTTGATCGAACAGGGTCTGCGCGTCAGGTATTTGCACTCGAATATCGACACGATCGAACGCATCGAGATATTGCGTGCTCTGCGCCTGGGCGAGTTTGATGTCTTGGTCGGCATCAATTTGTTGCGTGAAGGTCTAGACCTACCCGAGGTTTCGCTGGTCGCAATTTTGGACGCCGATAAGCAGGGCTTTTTGCGCAGTCAGACATCATTGATTCAAATGATCGGTCGTGCGGCACGAAATGTCGACGGTCAAGTGATTATGTATGCCGACAATCGCACGGCAGCAATGGACTATGCGATTTCCGAGACTGCACGGCGCAGAGAATTGCAGATCGCCTATAACACGAAGCACGACATCGATCCCCAAACCGTGCGCAAGGCGATCGGTGATATTTTGTCTGTATTGCGACCGAGCAATACGGCGCCGATGCCAGGTAAGGGCAGGCGCAAAGACCACGAACGCGACAAAGTCGTCCGCGAATTGCGGGCGCTGCCTGAAAGCGAGTTGGCGCGCTTGATAATGACGCTGGAAGAGGAAATGAATTTGGCGGCCGAAGAGTTGCGGTTTGAGTATGCCGCACGTCTCAGGGATGAAGTCAAGGAATTAAAGCGCGAATTAAGGGATGCCCATTAAGTTTTTGTAGCCTGCCTGTGATGGCAAATCAGATAATTGTCCGTGGTGCGCGAGAGCACAACCTCAAGAACGTCAGCGTCGAGTTGCCGCGCGACAAGTTGATCGTGCTGACAGGTCTGTCGGGTTCTGGTAAGTCGAGTCTCGCATTTGACACCATATATGCCGAAGGGCAAAGACGATATGTCGAATCTCTTAGTTCGTACGCCCGTCAGTTTTTGGGACAAATGGACAAGCCGGACGTCGATCACATAGACGGACTCTCTCCCGCGATTTCAATCGATCAAAAATCTTCTTCGCGCAACCCGCGCTCAACGGTTGGCACGATCACCGAGGTCTACGACTATCTGCGCCTGTTGTATGCGCGAATCGGGGTGCAGCACTGCTCTAAAGACATGACCAAACTGTCTCGTCAAACCCCACAACAAATAGTGGATCGAATCATGAAGTTCGACGAAGGTACACGATTTCAGATCCTCGCCCCCGTTGTGCGGGGGCGAAAAGGCGAGTATGACACCTTGCTGCAAGATTTGGCGGCGCAAGGGTTTTCGCGTGCGCGCGTCGACGGAGAAGCAGTTGACATCAACGAATTCTTGAAAAAAACGAATCGACTGGCAAAATATGAGCAGCACCAAATTGATATCGTCGTCGATCGTCTCGTTCGTCGAGACGGAATAACCAGACGATTGACCGATTCGTTAGAGACGGCTCTGAAGCTCGCCAATGGCGTGGCAGAAATTGAAATCGTGGACGGCGCCGAGCCGATTACATTCAGTCAGCACTTGGCTTGCCCGAAGTGCGGCACGAGCTATGAAGAACTTGCTCCGAGAAATTTTTCGTTCAACTCTCCATATGGTGCTTGTGAGACCTGCCTTGGTCTCGGCACGAAATATGAGGTGGATGTCGACTTGGTGGTGCCCGACCCAAATCTGAGTATCAATGACGGCGCGATTGCTCCGTGGCGGTCTGCGCACACGCAATATTTCACACGGATGCTCGAAGCGGTGGCTGATCGTTTTGATATCGACCTAGACAAAAAATGGTCGAAACTTTCGGCCAAGGCGCAAAAGATCGTGATGAATGGTGTCGACGACAACATGATGGTCAAATATCGCAATCGTTACGGTCGCACGCGCGAATACAGCACGTCATACGAGGGTGTGATTCCGTGGATAAAGCGGCGTCATGAAAGTGCGGAAAGCGACAACTCGCGTGAGCAGTTCGAGGGTTATATGCGCGAAGTACCGTGCCCATCTTGCAGTGGCGCGCGCTTGAAGCCGGCGTCCTTGGCTGTGCTCGTCGAGGGCAAACATATTTCTGAAGTTTGTGAGTTGTCGATTGGCGAGTCGGCCAAGTTTTTGGCCGCGCTCAAACTCTCTGACCGCGACGTGATGATTGCCGAGCGCATAACAAAAGAAATCAACGCACGGCTGGGTTTTTTGTTAGATGTCGGCCTCGATTACCTGACGCTGTCGCGAGCGGCAGCGACGCTTGCCGGTGGTGAGGCGCAACGAATTCGTTTGGCCAGCCAAATCGGGTCAGGTTTGGTTGGCACGCTCTATGTGCTTGATGAGCCAAGCATCGGGTTGCACCAGCGCGACAACCATCGACTGATCGAGACCTTGCAACGCTTGCGCGACCTGGGCAACACGGTGATCGTCGTTGAACACGATGAAGACACGATCAGATCAAGTGACTGGCTCGTAGATATCGGTCCCGGTGCAGGCGAGCATGGCGGACAAGTCGTCTATAGCGGGCCAGTCAAGGGTGTGCTCAAGGTGAAAAGTTCTATCACTGGTCAGTATCTCTCGGGCGAACGAAGTGTCGAGACGCCGGCGATGCGCAGGCAACCTGGCAAAGAGTTCTTGAATATTCGCGGCGCACGGGAGCACAATCTGAAAAATCTCAACGTGAAAATTCCGCTTGGGTGCTTCGTCGCCGTTACTGGCGTTTCTGGCAGCGGCAAGAGCACCTTGATCCGCGATATTTTGCTGCCATCGCTGATGCAAAAGATCTATAAATCAAAAGATGCACCGGGGCGTCATACGGGTGTGGACGGCGTGGCGCATCTGGACAAGGTAATCGACATGGACCAATCTCCGATTGGTCGCACGCCTCGCTCGAACCCCGCCACTTACACGGGCGTGTTCGACGACATTCGCAAACTTTTCGCGTCAACCCCCGAGGCAAAAGTTCGGGGCTACATGCCGGGACGTTTTAGTTTCAACGTGCCAGGTGGCCGGTGCGAGGCATGTTCGGGTGATGGAACGATCAAAATCGAGATGCATTTTTTGCCAGATGTTTATGTGCCATGTGAGGTCTGCAAGGGTGGTCGCTACAACCGTGACACGCTGGACATCACTTTCAAGGGCAAAAATATCGCCGAAATGCTGGACATGCCGATCTCGGACGCCGTCGATTTCTTCGCCAATCAACCCCGAATCGCCCGTCATATGCAAACTTTCGTCGACGTCGGACTTGGTTATGTGCGACTCGGGCAGTCGGCACCCACCTTGTCCGGTGGCGAAGCACAACGAGTGAAGCTTGCCAGTGAATTGTCGAAACGCAGCACCGGGCGAACAATTTATTTGCTGGATGAACCAACTACCGGTCTGCACTTCGAAGACGTGCGCCGGTTGCTGATCGTCTTGGCAAGGCTCGTCGACTCTGGCAACACTGTTTTGGTGATTGAGCATAATTTGGACGTGATCAAATCAGCAGATTGGGTTATCGACCTCGGACCCGAAGGTGGCAGTGGTGGTGGAGAGGTGATTGCCGAAGGCACGCCAGAGTCGGTGGCAAAAGTTTCGGCGTCGCACACCGGCAAATATTTGGCGCAGATTCTTAAATCCAACAAGCCAACTACCAAGTCAACCAAAAAGTAGGTCCAAGAAGATATGCAGCGTCCGGCTGGTGTCATACCTGAAACACCGGGCTCGTATCAATTCAAAGATGCGGCTGGACGGGTGATCTATGTTGG
>SYNW01000026.1 GCA_005805045.1 Actinomycetota bacterium | reverse complement strand
GGTCATGCGGTCTTCTTCTGAGAGTTCATCCAGTCCAAGAATCGCAATGATGTCTTGCAGTTATTTGTAACGCTGCAAGATTTCTTGCACGCGACGCGCCACGTTGTAGTGACGATCGCCAACAGTTTCCGGGGTCAAAATTGTCGAAGTCGAAGCGAGTGGGTCCACCGCTGGGTAAATGCACAACGATGCGATTTGTCGCGACAACTCGGTTGTGGCATCCAAGAATGCGAACGTCGTGAACGGTGCCGGGTCGGTGTAGTCGTCAGCAGGCACGTAAACAGCCTGCAGCGAAGTGATCGATCGACCACGCGTCGAAGTGATGCGCTCTTGCAACTGACCCATCTCGTCGGCAAGCGTCGGCTGGTAACCCACGGCTGACGGCATACGACCCAGCAGTGTCGACACTTCAGATCCGGCCTGTACAAAACGGAAAATGTTGTCGACGAACAGCAACACGTCTTGGTTCTTCACGTCGCGGAAGTATTCAGCCATTGTCAAAGCCGAAAGCGCAACGCGCAAGCGCACGCCTGGTGGTTCGTCCATCTGGCCAAAAACTAGGGCTGCTTTTTCGAATACGCCCGACTCTTCCATTTCAAGACGCAAGTCGGTGCCTTCTCGAGTTCGCTCACCAACGCCAGCGAACACCGATACTCCGCCGTGCTTTGATGCCACGCGGTTGATCATCTCGGTGATCAAAACGGTCTTGCCTACACCTGCGCCGCCGAACAAACCAATTTTTCCACCAGCCAGATATGGCGTGAGCAAGTCAATAACTTTGATGCCCGTTTCAAACTGACGCTTTGACGGTTCAAGAGTGTCGAACGCCGGCGCTGGTCGATGAATTTCCCATCGCTCAGAATCTTTGAAGTCGTCGTTGTTGCCGTCAAGACAGTCGCCCCACACGTTCCAGACGTGGCCAAGTGTTTTGTCGCCCACTGGCACTGTGATGCCGCGGCCGGTGTCACGCACCGGGGTGCCACGACGCAGACCATCGGTTGGTTTCATGCACACAGCGCGCACGCGGCTCGCGCCGAGTTGCTGTGCTACTTCGGCCAAAATGATGTTCGGCTTGCCGTCAACAGTGACCGTGAATTCGAGTGCTTGGTTCAGTTCTGGCAACGACCCGCGCGGAAACTCAACGTCGATGACCGGACCAGCAATGGCGACTACTCGCCCATCTTTGCGGTCTGTGTTTGTTGCTGTGCTCATTTTTTCTCCCTTTTAAAAATCGTTACTAATTATTTGCCATCTCGCGAACAACTTCGTCTTTGTCGTCAGAACCAAGTGCCTCGGCACCACTAACAATTTCCATGATTTCTGTCGTGATCGAATCTTGACGCGCGCGGTTCATGATGCGCGACAAGTTCTTGATCAACTCTTCGGCATTGTCCGTAGCCGACTTCATCGCCCGTTGACGAAATGCATGCTCACTCGCCGCCGCGTTGAGCAACGCCGCATAAATTCGGGCTTCGACATATCGCGGCAGCAATGTTGCAAGAATTACATCAGGATCTGGTTCAAATTCGTAGTTGCCACCCGTGGCCGACTTGCCATCACCACCAGCGACGACGTCTCGCTCAAGTGGCACGAGCGGACGCCGCACGACTTCTTGTCGGCCAGACGACACGAAACGGGTATAAACAAGTTCAACGCGATCAACTTCGCCACTCAAATAGAGATCGACGACAAACTTGCCGATTGCTTTGGCGTCTTCATACTTTGGCGCATCAGAAAAACCCGTGAAACTCTTCGAGGTTTTGTATTGCCGAAACTTAAAATAGTTCTCAGCCTTGCGACCGACAGGCACAACCAAATAATTCTTTGCAGCCAAGACATCGGCTTTCACTTCGCCTTCTGTGGCGCGCAAGATGCCGGCGTTGTAGCCACCGCACAAACCACGATCGGCAGTGATCGCAACATAGCAAGATGTGCGAATCTCAGGTCGCGCCTTCAGAAACGCCGACGAGTTGCCGGCACCAACAGCAGCCAAGTCTTTGACAACCTCGGTGATTCGTTCGCTGTACGGAACGGCTGCAGCAACTCGTTGTTGTGCTTTGACGATGCGCGAGCCAGCAATCAACTCCATTGCACGCGTGATCTTCTTGGTCGCTAAAACCGATCTGATCCGACTGCGCAAAATGCGCTCTTGCCCGCCCGCCATTTTGGTTTAGACCTACTCTGTCGCAAGCGTTTTTGCGCTCACCGCTTCGCCAGTTTCACCAGCATCAGTTTTCGTTGGATCTACAGCACCGGATTTCTTCGTCGGTACGAAGCCAGCCTTGAACGCTGCGACGATCGACGCCAAATCTTTTGGAACATCAGCTTTTGGCTCTTGGCGAATGCCCGAAAGCAAACCAGCGTGACGCGAACGCATGTGTTCAAGAAGTTCGTTCTCGAAACGACGCACATCAGCAACCGGAATCGTGTCGAGATAGCCCTTGGTGCCGGCAAAAATCGAAACAACTTGCTCTTCAACCGGCATCGGCGAGTTGAGCGGTTGCTTC
>SYNW01000152.1 GCA_005805045.1 Actinomycetota bacterium | reverse complement strand
GCTTCCGCACGATAACCAACACCTTGAATATCAAGCGCCTTGGTGTAGCCCTGAGTTACGCCAACGATCATGTTCGACAAAAGTGTGCGAGCCAAACCGTGGCGCGCGCGAGCATCGCGCTCGTCATCGGCGCGCTCGACAACCAAGTTGTTTTCTTCGCGTCGCGCAGAAACACCAACTGGAAGTTCGCGCTTCAAGGTGCCCTTAGGTCCCTTGACCGTCACTGCCGCGCCAGAGATCGATACTTCGACCCCCGTCGGCACTGCAAGTGCTGATTTTCCTATGCGTGACATTTTGCTTCTCCGTTCAACTCTCGAACTACCACACGAAACACATGACTTCGCCACCAACGTTGCGCTTGCGCGCTTCGCGGTCGGTCATGAGTCCGTGACTTGTTGACAAAACTGCTACTCCAAGACCACCAAGCACGCGAGGCACTTCGGTTGCTGCACGATAGACGCGCAAACCAGGTGTTGAAATTCGCTTGATGCCTGAAATCGTTCGCTGACGATCGGTGCCGTATTTCATCGTTATCTTCAGGGCTTTGCCCGAACCTTGCGGATCTTGAACGACTGCGTAGTCGGCGATGAAGCCCTCGCGCTTGAGAACTTCGGCAAGGGCAGACTTTTGTTTTGACGCAGGCATTAAAACTTCATTGCGCAGCGCAACGTTACCGTTGCGGATGCGTGTGAGCATGTCGGCGATTGGGTCAGTCATCATGATCGATTACCAACTTGCCTTTGTGATCCCAGGAATCTCACCCGCGTGCGCCAGCTCGCGGAAGCACAAACGGCACAGACCAAATTTTTTGTAGACCGAACGAGTTCGACCACAACGCTGGCAGCGGGTGTAGCCGCGTACCTTGAACTTTGGTTTTGCCTCTGCTTTGATTCTGAGTGATTTTTTTGCCATATGTTGTTGTCCTAATTAGTGCCGTGTTAGTCCTGTAAATTTATTTCTTCTTCGATTTCTTGGCTTTGGTAACAGATGCTGGTACTTCGCCCTTGCGAAATGGAAAACCAAAAGCATCCAGAAGCGCTTTTCCTGCAACATCGCTGTTTGCAGTTGTAACGATCGTGATGTCCATGCCTCGAGGCACGTCCACCTGATCAATGCGAACTTCCATGAATGCAAGTTGCTCGGTCAAACCAAATGTGTAGTTGCCGTTGCCGTCCCACGACTTGCCCGATAGGCCCCTGAAGTCGCGAATACGCGGAATCGCGATTGACAGAAGTCGGTCGAAGAACTCCCACATACGGTCTCCGCGCATCGTCACTTTGCAACCGATCGCTTGGTTCTCGCGCAACTTGAACGACGCAATGGCGATGCGTGACTTGGTCACGAGCGGCTTTTGACCGGTGATCGCTGTCAAGTCGGCGACCGCGCCGTCAAGCAGCGAGGCTTGCTGAGTTGCCCGACCCACGCCCATGTTGATCACGATTTTTTCGATCGTTGGCACCTGCATTGGATTCGACAACTCAAGTTGCTTCATCAAATCAGTGCGCACAGTGTTCAGATAATGCGCCTTCATGCGCGGCATATATTTAGTTGTTGCAGCCATTAGATCTCTGCTCCAGTTTTCTTGGCGATTCTGATTTTTTTGCCTTTTTTATCCACCTTGTAACCAATCTTTGATGGCTTGCCACCTTGATTGAACGCCACGTTTGAGACGTGAATCGGCATCGGCTTTTCGAGGATTTCACTCTTGGTGTTCTTACCACGCGCGACCATGTGGCGCTTGGCCACATTCACCTTGTCGATAATCACTTTATTTTTTGCCGGGAGTACCGACGAGATGGTGCCAGTTGCACCTTTGTCTTTGCCGGCAATCACGATCACGCTGTCACCTTTTTTGAACTTCATGTCACAACACCTCCGGAGCAAGCGAAATAATTCGCATGAACTTCTTTTCGCGCAACTCACGGCCTACGGGGCCAAAAATTCGGGTTCCGCGCGGGGTCAAGTCTTCTTTGATCAAAACTGCCGCGTTCTCATCGAACTTGATGTAGCTGCCGTCCGGACGACGCTTTTCTTTGGCTACGCGTACGACTACGCAGCGCACGACTTCACCCTTTTTGACGGCCGCACCAGGAATTGCATCCTTGACGGTGCCGATGAAGACGTCGCCGATCGATGCATAACGACGGCGAGTACCGCCAAGCACCTTGATCACGAGCACTTCACGAGCACCGCTGTTGTCAGCAACGCGAAGTCGGGTTTCTTGTTGAATCACTTCGCACGCTCCAAAATTTCGACTACACGCCAACGCTTGAGTTTTGACATCGGACGAGTTTCCATGACGCGAACACGATCGCCCACTTTGGCATCGTTTGCCTCATCGTGGGCGTACAACTTCTTGGTGCGAGTCACGAACTTCTCGTATTTCTGGTGACGAATGCGCTCAACGATTGCAATCACAATCGTCTTATTCATCTTGTTCGACACGACTATGCCCTCTCGTGATTTGCGAATGTTGCGCTCTGGTGTCACTGGTGTTGCTTCGGCCATGATTTTGCTCACTTCCCTGCAGATTCTGCAGCGAGAATTTCTCGCTCTCGGATCAACATGCTGATTCTGGCGATTTGACGACGCGCTTTGGTGATTGCCGCAGTGTCATCAAGTTGACCTGTTGCATTTCGAAAACGCAAATTGAGTGCTTCTTGTTTTGTGGCGCGCAACTCTTCAACAAGCATCACGAGATCCATTTCACGAAGTTCAGTTAGTTCGCGTGCCATGTCAGATTGCCTCGTTTCGCGAAATAATTCGGGTCTTAATCGGCAGTTTTTGTGCCGCACGGCTCAAAGCCTGGTGCGCAGTTGCAGAAGTTGGGTACGAGAGTTCAAACAACACTCGACCTGGTTTCACGACCGCTACCCACAACTCTGGGTTGCCTTTGCCGGAACCCATGCGAGTTTCAGCAGGCTTCTTTGTAACCGACTTGTCAGGAAACACGTTGATCCAAACTTTTCCGCCGCGCTTGATGTGTCGAGTCATCGCGATACGCGAGGCTTCGATTTGGCGTGCGGTAATCCAACCTGGTTCAAGAGCTTGAATGCCGTACTCGCCGAAAGCGAGTTCGTTCGCGCCCTTCGACACCCCGTTCATACGACCGCGATGTTGCTTGCGGTGCTTAACTTTGCGTGGTTCCAACATGACTGTTTATACCTCTCGCTTAAAGTGAGGAGTTTCGTGACTGTCATGGCTGCGACGCTGAATGTCTTCTTCTTCGTCCAACAAACGTTCGAACTCTGGATCGGCTTCTTTTACCAGGGGTGCCAATGCGACATCATCCACCTCGGCGGCCTTTGGTCCTGCCGACGTCACGACTTTACGCGTCGCATCAGAGTGGCCCGAAGTTTCACCAGCAGCCATCGCGGCTTCACGCGAGATTCGATCGTCGGTCTGACTCTTGTAAGGAAGAATCTCGCCCTTGTATAGCCAAACTTTTACACCGATGCGACCAGCGGTCGTCGCGGCTTCACGGAACCCGTAATCAATGTTGGCTCGAAGTGTGTGTAGCGGCACTCGACCTTCGCGATACCACTCGCGACGGCACATCTCAGCGCCACCGAGCCGACCGGAACACTGCACTCGAATGCCCTGCACGCCCTGTTTTTGAGCGTTCTGAACAGCACGCTTCATCGCCCGGCGAAACGCAATGCGATTCACAAGTTGATCAGCCACGCCTTGGGCAACAAGTGCCGCGTCAAGTTCGGCGTCGCGAATTTCAGTGATGTTCAACTGCACTTTATTGTTTCCGGTCAAAGCAGTCAGACCAGCGCGAAGCTCTTCGGCTTTTTGCCCCTTGCGACCAATCACGATGCCTGGGCGCGCAGTATGAACGTCAATTCGCAGTTTGTCGCGAGTGCGCTCAATTTCGATGCGACTCACCGCAGCATCAGACAATTGCACTTTGAGATAATCGCGGATCTTCCAGTCTTCGGTGAGATACGCCTTGTAATCTTTGGTGCTGAACCACTTGCTCTTCCAGTCGGTGGTGATACCGAGGCGAAAGCCGTATGGATTGATCTTCTGGCCCATTTAATTCTCCGTCGCTTTTTCGGCATCTTCTGAAACTTCAGTCTCAGTTGCTGCATCTTTTGATTTTTGTGCTCGCGCGCGACTCGCCTCAACGCGACTGCGACGCTGAGCAGCTTGCGCCCCACCGCGTGATTCGCTTTGCGCCTCACGAACCGCCAGCGCAGCCTCGTTCAACTTGTCGACCACGATCGTGACATGACTCGTGCGTTTGAAAATTGCTGCCGAACTGCCCTTTGCGCGTGGACGAAAGCGCTTCAAGGTTGGTCCCCCGTCGGCATAGCAAGCTTTGATGTAAAGTTCGTCGGCGTTTTGTGCAAAGTTGTTCGTTGCATTGGCAACTGCCGATGCCAGCAATTTGCGCACGATATGTGCCGAGTCACGATCTGTCAGGCGCAACAAGTTGTCGGCCGAACGAACGTCCATTCCGCGAACCAGGTTCAAGACAACGCGCACCTTTGATGGTGACAAGCGGGCGAATCGCGCCGATGCGCGAAAACCACTTGACACTCCGGCAACTCGCGTTGCTTCGTTCAGTTTCGGACCGGTCATGGGTTACCTGGCGATGCTGCAGCGGCTTCTGCTGCGGCGGCTGCTTTTTCTTGGCTCTGGTGAAATCTAAAAGTACGAGTAGGTGAAAACTCGCCAAGTTTATGGCCGACCATCGATTCAGTTATATAAACAGGCACGTGTTTGCGACCGTCGTGCACGGCAAATGTGTGGCCAAGCATGTCGGGGATAATCGTGCTACGGCGTGACCAGGTCTTGATGACCTTTCGATCGCCACTGGCGTTCATCTCGTCCAATTTTTTAAGAAGGTGCTCATCAACAAACGGACCTTTTTTAAGACTGCGTGACATCTAATTAACCTCTTGACTTTCCTGATCGGCGACGACGAACAATCATCTGCTGAGAAGACTTGTTTTTGTCGCGAGTACGACGCTCTGGTTTACCCCACGGCGATACCGGCGGACGACCACCAGAAGTTTTACCCTCGCCACCACCCAGAGGGTGGTCAACTGGGTTCATTACAACACCACGGGATTGCGGGCGAACACCCTTCCAGCGGTTGCGGCCGGCTTTACCAATTTTGATTTGCTCGTGTTCTGAGTTGCCGATTTCGCCAACAGTTGCGCGACAGTCGATTGGGATACGACGCATTTCGCTCGAAGGCATGCGCACAGTTGCGTATTGTCCCTCTTTGGCGACGAGCTGCACTGCCATGCCGGCCGAGCGGGCAATCCTGCCACCCTGCCCCGGACGCATCTCGATGTTGTGCACTGTCGTACCGACTGGCATGTAACGAAGCGGCAACGCATTGCCAACGATGATGTCAGCCTTCGGACCACTCTCTACTTTGGCGCCAACTTCAAGACCCTTCGGCGCAAGAATGTATGACTTCGTGCCGTCGGCGTAATGCAACAATGCGATGCGACACGTGCGGTTCGGGTCGTATTCAATCGCTGCAACTTTTGCCACGCAATCATCTTTGCCACGCTTAAAGTCGACCATGCGATATTGCTGTTTGTGTCCGCCACCTTGGTGACGCGAAGTGATGCGACCTGCCGAGTTACGACCCCCACGCGATGGCTTTGGTGACAACAAAGATTTTTCTGGTGTCAACTTTGTGATCTCGCTGAAGTCTGAAACTGTTTGAAAGCGGCGACCAGGGCTAGTCGGGCGGCGTTTGCGAATTGGCATCTTGGGTCGTCCTTTTGACTAGTTCTCGAACAACGGGATCTGATTGCCCGCCTCTAAAGTGACGAGCGCGTGCTTCGAACCATCGCGCACACCAATGCGATTGGTGCCACGAGTGATGCGACGCTTGCCGAGTCGGTTTATCGTGTTGACACGGCGAACTTTGACGCCCCAAATTGATTGCACTGCATCACGAATCTCTGGCTTTGTCGCCAATGGATGAACTTCGAATGTGTACGTGCCCTTGTCGATCAACGAATAGCTTTTCTCGCTGACAACCGGCCGCAAAATAATGTCGCGTGGATCTTTCACTTTGCCGCCTCCATGGTTGGCAAGCTCGCCTTTGTAAAGACGATCCAGTCATTGCACAAAATGTCGTATGCGTTGAGTTCACCGGTGCTCAGAACCTGAACATCTTTCAAGTTGCGGAAACTCTTCCAGGCGGTCTCATCTTTGCGTTCAAGCACGATCAATACACGCTCGTCAACACCGATTT
Source organism: Actinomycetota bacterium (assembly GCA_005805045.1). Classification (GTDB taxonomy): domain Bacteria; phylum Actinomycetota; class Acidimicrobiia; order Acidimicrobiales; family Ilumatobacteraceae; genus BACL27. The sequence goes on along the minus strand of SYNW01000152.1, from coordinate 1,613 downwards.
TCTTCAGTGCACCAGTCGCCGATTTCGTGCTTGGTGCCGAAAAACCCCACTCTTCGACAACAACGACTTTGTTCTCGCTCATTCGATCTGATAGCGCTGACCGCAACGCGAGCTGCACCATCTTCTTGGGTGTGCGTTGTGAATATTTGCGGGGTTTTGGTCCGAGGGCGACGCCACCACCACTGAAATGTGGCGCACGAATCGAACCCTGACGAGCATTACCAGTGCCCTTTTGCTTGAACGGTTTCTTACCGCCACCGCTTACTTCTGATCGGGTCTTGGTGCTTTGAGTGCCAGAACGACGATGTGCAAGTTGGGCGACAACGACTTGGTGCAACACCGGAATGTTTGGTGTGATGCCAAATACGGAGTCGGAAACTTCAATTGAAGCAGCTTTTTTGCCAGCAGCGTTTTTCATTTCAATCTTCGCCATGGCTACTCCTTGACCGCACCTTTGACAGCGTTGCGAATAATTACAACGCCACCATTTGGACCAGGAACCGAACCTTTGACGAGCAACAAGTTTCTTTCGAGATCTGCTTGAACAACTTCAAGATTCAATGTCGTCACTTGTTGGTGACCCATGTGACCCGACATGCGCAAACCCTTGAATACTCGACCAGGGAATGTGCACGAACCAATAGAGCCTGGAGCGCGGTGGTGTTTATGGTTACCGTGACTCGCACCTTGTCCACCGAAGTTGTGTCGCTTCATGGTGCCAGCGAAACCTTTGCCGCGACTCACTGCAGTCACGTCGACTCGCTCACCTACAACAAGGGTGTCAACTTTAATTTCTTGTCCAATTTCAAAACCCTCCACAGAATCAAGACGCAACTCAACTAGGCGACGACCCGCTGCAACGTTGCGCACGCCACTCTTTGGGGCGAAGTGTCCGGCCTCTGCTTTGTTCAGCTTTTTCACATCGCGCTGACCGAATGTGACTTGAAGGGCCGTGTAGCCGTCGGTCAAGCCTGTTTTGACCTGAACGATGCGGGCTGGCTCGATGCGCAACACGGTTACGGGCACGACGCGTTGATCGTCTCCCCAAACCTGTGTCATGCCGACCTTTTCGCCGACGATCGCTCTTTGTGCCATGAGGCCAAAACCTTTTCTCGAAATGTTTACTCAAATAATTCGTTTATTCGCACAAATGCTCCGTAGGCCTTGGCCGCACGGAGCACTCTTTTAGTTTTCGCTGTGCGGTACCCACAAAACTCGCGGGCGCACACAGACATCAATTTTTTTGAATTGATCTCTACGTCAGCAACCAAGCGGAGCATGGCCACGAACGAAGTGATAACTCTATCCCCCTAAAATCACGTCCCAAACTGAAAAACCCAAATAAACCCAGTATTTTTGGGCTTTTTTCTATAACTATCTACTCGGGGTTATTCAGGGATTATTCGGAGCGAGCGATCAAAGTTGCCTCAAATGACAGCCTTGTTCCTTGGCGAAAAATCTCAATTTTTACGGTCTGGCCAGGCACCGCATCACGAATTGCCGCCACCAAACCAGCTTGGCCATCAATCGGTTCGCCATCAACGGCCAAAACCACGTCGTCAACCAAGATGCCGGCTTTGTCTGCTGGCGAACCCGGTTGCACATTGGTGATG
>SYNW01000151.1 GCA_005805045.1 Actinomycetota bacterium | reverse complement strand
TATTCGTTGCCGGTGAACCTAAAGACGATCAACCAGTTTTTTAACCGCGATTTTGATGCCCAGCAAGCCGAAGAATTTATTCAGAGCAAGGCAGATACGACGATCACCAATCCTGTTTCATTCGAAGACCAAGGTTTGCGATTCGTCGGTCGCGAGTTGTACGAGGCGTTTTTCGCGGGGTATACGTCAAAGCAGTGGGGGGTCGATCCAAAAGAATTGCCCGCAAGTATTTTGGCGAGACTGCCCGTGCGCTTTACGGAAGACGATTCATATTTCAACCATCCGTATCAGGCGATACCCAAAGATGGTTATACACCGATAGTCGAGGCGATTCTGGATCACCCGTTGATTTCAGTGCGGCTCGACACGAAGTTTGTGCCGAGTGCGTCAAGCGAATTTGGTGAATTCGACCATGTTGTCTGGACCGGGCCAATCGATGCGTACTTCAATTATGAATTCGGACGATTGGGTTACCGAACCCTGGATTTTTTGCCAGAGGTGACTGACGGCGATTATCAGGGTCACCCAGTTGTCAACTACTGCGATGTTGAGGTGCCGTATACGCGAATCACCGAGCACAAACACTTCGCACCTTGGGAGACCCACGCTCGAACGGTTGTCTATCGCGAGTTTTCACGACTTTGTGGCGAGACCGATACGCCTTACTATCCGATTCGATTGGTCAAAGAAAAAGAGCAGTTGATGCAGTATGTGCAACGGGCTCGCAGCGCCAAAGGTGTGACATTCATCGGCCGACTAGCAACCTACCGTTATCTGGATATGGATGTGACGATTCATGAAGCATTGTCGGCGTCAAAAGTGATGCTTGATTGTTTGACCACGAAAAAATCACTGCCGAGTTTTTCGGTTGATCCGATGGCGTGAGATGAACAATTTTTTATTGCAAAGACTGACCCTGCCACGTGAAGAGACGACCGAACCGTTGCTATATGTGCGCACCGAGGGTGATGCATCGATAGCGGATGGTCGGGCTGTTTTGCGTGCCGGAGCTGAACTCAGTTTTGACACTTCGTTTGGGGTTTTTGCCGCTGGTCGTTGGCGACGACTGAGCACCATCGACAACCTCTTCGTCAGTATTTTCGCAATCGGATCTGGCCGAATCGAAATTGTGGGCGTTAGTGCCAAGTTGTTCGGCTTGAAACAAACAGAAAAAGTCGTTGCCTCGGCCGTCATTGCGTCGAATGGCAAGACGACGATCGAAGTGCCAGATTTTTCTGGAGGGAATTCTGGAAGTTATTTTGTTCGGCTAAGCGCTGAGCAGACCGATGTTGTCGTTACCGGGGGAGAATGGACCACGACCACGGATGTTGCGCGCGACATCAGGCTTTCGCTGTCGATAACCACTTTCAATCGCCAAGATTATGTCAAGCCGACCGTGGCAAAAGTTTTGCACCTTGAAAAAACGATCGAAACATTGCGCGGCAAACTGCGCGTGCTCGTTGTCGACAACGCACGAAATATTGAGTTCGACACCGAACAAAATGCGCCGATGACGGTCGTGCAGAATCCGAATTTGGGCGGTGCTGGTGGGTTCGCTCGCGGGATCATTCATCTGCGTAACGAAGGTTGGTCGACGCATATTTTGTTGATGGACGACGACATCACTCTCGAGCCAGATTCCCTCGTGCGAACCTTTGCATTGTTTAGTTTCGCGCGAGACGAAAAATTGTGTATTCATGGAGCGATGCTCAGCGAAGAGCGTGGTTGGATGCAGTTTGAAGCAGGCTCGAAATATCGTTGGCGATCGCTGTATCCGTTGCGGGCGATTGGTCGTGAAGACGACCTGCGTGAGCGCAAATTAGTGCTGCGCGATGCGCGCGAAAGGAAGTTCGCGTACACGGCTTGGTGGTACACGGCGTTTCCGGTGATGATCACGCGAGATAACCCGTTGCCAATTTTTGTGCGTGGTGACGATGTGAGTTATGGCTTGCTGCATACCGGCAAGCACAGCGTTACCTTGAACGGCGTGATCGTCTGGCACGCTGACTTCGGCCTGAAAAACAACCCGTCTTCTTTGTTTTACGAAAAACGCAATTTTGCGATCATTGACACTCTCGTGTTCGATCGCCATCACTGGTGGCACTTGGCGCGACGATTCATTGCGCTGAGTTTTCGCAATCTGTTCTCGATGCGTTACGCCAGCGTCGAATACATGATTCGCGGTGTACGTGCATACCTGCAGGGCCCGGCGGCGTTGATCGCCACGGATCACTCTGCGCTGCACGACGAATTGCGCAAAGTATCTGAGGAAAAGCCCGCAACGCTCTCTGCAGAATTGGCTGCGGTGAAAATCACCAAACCAAGAATCAAGCCGATTCGTTTGATTGGTTTTGCGCTGGCCGTGCCACTTATCGGCGGTTACATACTGCCCAGGGCGCTACGTCGTGACGATTTGAGAACTGCACCGATTGACTCGCGAGCGGTGGGGTTGGCTACCAGATACAACCGAATTTTGTATCGCCACGACAGACTGCCTGAAGGTTTCGTGGTTGAGCGCGACTCACGTCGATTTTTTTCGTTGTTGCGGGAAGTCTGCGTCGTGACCAAAGAAATTGCGCTGAATTATCGTCGACTCAAGCGCGAATATCGCGATGCTTATCCGACTCTTGTGAGCGACGAGAGCTGGCAAAAAAAATTTGGCAACTGATTAATTTATTTAGCGAGCGTTGCGCTCGCAGCCAGCAGCGAAAGCCAAGTTGTACGGTCGATCACACCAGTTTGTTTGAGCCCGACCCTTTTTTGAAAGCGCTTGAGTTGTTTAACCGTGCCAGAACCAAAGATTCCGTCTGCTTTCATTTTAATTTTGAGCACACGAGCGAGCGCTGTTTGAGCCGTGGCAACAGATGTATGGCGCGAGTTCTGACTGAGTTTGAAAGTTGTCGTGTCGATGCCGAGAAGGCTCAAGACTGCGACGTCAGCGATGCCGTCTATTGGCAGACCGTTGAGTTCTTCGAGTTTGCTCACGGCGCTTGTTGTGCCTTTGCCGAATGCGCCATCGGTGGCAAGTTTCTGTTTCTTTTTCAAGCCGAGGGCGACGTTCAGTGCCTTTTGCAACTCAGCAACCGGCTCACCGCGGTTGCCAACGGCCAGAGGTACCGCCAATGGCAAGACGCTGTCTGGGTTTGGCGTGATCAGTCCTTGGGCACGAAGGTCGTCGAGTTGCTTGCGCAAAAATAGCGTGAACTCGGCGCGCCCAGTGGTCGTCAGATGAATGTCGTCGCTGAACCAGCGCGAAGCCGAAGGGTCGCTGCTGGCCGCGTTCCAGTCGAGGACCGAAACATTAGGGTTGGTTTGTGCGGCGGCCGCCAACGCGGCGTTTGACAATGCATAGTTCTGTGAAGCGCGACGCGTTGACAGGTTGACAAAGATAATTCTTTGCACGTTGCGTGCATTTAGGGCGTTAATCACTGCAGCCACATCGCCGGCCATCGTGTTCGGGTCATCGTTGTATCCCAATTGGATGATCGCAATTTGCGGAAACTGTTCGGCGCTCAGCGAATTGACCACGCCGATTGCATCTGGCAAACCTTTGTCAGGAGTGACGCAACTTGGGCCGACCATGCAGCGATTGGCGACGGCTTGAAAATTGACCGACGGATAGGCGGGCGACATTATTGCTGAGAATTCTGGAACAATGCTCTGACCAATCGAATCACCGACGAACAACATTGAGCCAACCACGCCAGATTCAAGTGGTGCGCCAAAAACTTGTGTCACTCCGAACCATGGCGCAGGCAAGCCGAATGATGTGCGAAACGCCCAACCCGAAACTTTGACTGCGCCAGCAGTGCCGGTGATTGTGACATCAACCGTGTAGCCACCCCAGTCGCCACCCAGACCGTCGTTCGTTGTGGTCACCGATGCCAGGGTGCCGATTTGCGGGTATTTGGCGACGATCTGCGAGGCGGAAAACGCGCGCGTCCAGACCATTAGCGAACTATTTGAAGAGATATCACCTTCGTCGACCAACGCCGGAAATTCGCCACCTGCGGTGCGACCACCGTTTGAAGATGAGAACTCGGTGCGCACGACATTGCCATTTGGATTGCGAATCACAACACCAGAAGTTTCAGCAACGGCACGATCGGTGTTGGCGCTTTCGAGAACCGATGGCGATGCGTTGACAGAAGTTCGAAGCGCGGCACCACCATAAACTTGACAGTCTTGCGTGTC
>SYNW01000150.1 GCA_005805045.1 Actinomycetota bacterium | reverse complement strand
GCCGAGGCGTTGGCAGTCGGCAGTTTGGTTCTTGAGGGCACATCGGTTCGACTTGCGGGGCAAGACTCGCGTCGCGGAACTTTCAGTCATCGTCACTCGACCCTGATCGACTATTTGAATGAAAGTCGTTTCGTGCCGTTGGCGCAGATTCCTGGCGCGTCAGGCAAGTTTTGGGTCTATGACTCGTTGCTGAGCGAATATGCGGCGCTTGGTTTCGAATATGGATACGCACACGCCAACCAAAAGGCACTCGTGATGTGGGAAGCACAGTTCGGCGATTTTGTCAATGGTGCGCAAATAATCATCGACCAGTATCTGGTTGCAGCAGAAGATAAGTGGCAGCAGCGCAACGGGTTGGTGCTGTTGTTGCCACACGGATACGAGGGTCAAGGCCCCGAGCATTCTTCGGCGCGAATCGAACGGTTCTTGCAGTTGTGTGCCGAAGACAACATTCAGGTGTGCAACCCGACGACTTCGGCTCAGTACTTTCATTTGTTGCGCCGTCAAGTGAAGCAAAGTCACATCAAACCGTTGGTAATTTTTTCGCCGAAACAACCGCTGCGCATGAAACAAAGTCGTTCACGAATAGATGAATTGGTGACTGGAAGTTTTGAAGAGGTGCTCGACGACTCGACTGTCGCGAACGCCAACGAGGTTTCGCGAATTATCTTCTGCAGTGGCAAAGTCGCCTGGGACGCGTTCGCCGAGCGCGACAAGCGGGGTGCAAAGTATGCGATCGTGCGCCTCGAACAGCTCTATCCGTTTCCAATTGAGCAGATCAAGCAGATTTTGGCGAAATACAAGAACGCCAAAGAACTGGTTTGGCTGCAAGAAGAACCAGAGAACATGGGGCCGAGATATTTTGTCGACGATCGCATCTGGTTGCTGAAGCAAGATGGTTACACGCTGCATCATGTGGCTCGAGTCGAGTCGGGAAGCCCAGCAACCGGATCAAAAACAATTCACGATCAAGAACTAGACGACTTAATGGCGCAAACATTTGCTAACTGGTAACTAGTCAATGGTGGTTGAATGAGAGGGTGATTAAATCGTTCTCGCATGTCGTGGTTGACGGCTCGAATCTTGCGACAGAGGGGCGAACCGAACCAAGCCTCAAGCAACTCAATGATGCCGTGTTGGCGTTTATGCAAGAGTTCCCGGGCACGAAAGTGACCGTGGTCGTTGATGCAACATTTGGCCATCGAATTGATCGTCGTGAGCGCGTGGAGTTTGACGAGGCGATCAACAACAACGAGCTCGTTGCGCCACCAGCAGGTGCAGTTGGTCGTGGTGATGGCTTCGTGTTGACGATCGCCGACAAAGTCAAGGCGAGCGTGTTGTCGAACGACAGTTACCAAGAATTTCACGATCAGTATAAATGGTTGTTCGATGATGGTCGATTGATCGGTGGCAAGCCGGTGCCGAATGTGGGCTGGGTTTTTATTCGGCGATTGCCGGTGCGCAAGCAGGCGGGTCGAGAGTCGTCGGCAACTTTGCGTCGCGCCAAATCGACTCGCACGCCGATGCGACCGATGCCAGTGCCCAAGTCGCCGCCACCGAAAGCCTCGGTGGCGAAGTCGAATCCACAAAAAGTGGTCGCGCAAAAATCGCAACCGCCAAAGCTCAACGAGTTGACACCGTTCTTGAATTTCGTCGAGAAAAATCCGATCGGTACAAAAGTTAAAGGCGCAGTGGACAGTTATGCGTCGCACGGCGTGTACGTAAAAATCGGCGAAGTTTCGGGGTACCTGCCGATGCGAATGATGGCCAACCCGACTCCACGCAGTGCACGCGAGCACGTAAAGCTCGGAGTAGTGCTGAGTTTGGTCGTTGTCGGCTATACGCCATCACGGCGAAGTGTCGAACTCGCCGTATTTGGCATGGAGTCTCTAGCGATGCAAAAGGCGCCGGTGAAGATGCACACGCAACGCAGCGCACAAGCCAAGACGCATACCGCGCGAGGTCAGCAGGCTAAGAAAGCCAAGCGTCGATCGCGGCACCGCAAGCCGGTTGCAAAAAAGAGCGCGCCGAGTAAGAAGCGTTAAACACTTTTTGAGTACGGTATTGTCGTGCTAATTGCGACATGGAACGTCAACTCGCTTAAAGCCCGACTCGAGCGCGTCACCCAGTGGGTGAACGAGAATCAACCAGATGTGTTGTGTATGCAAGAGACAAAGATGAAAGACGCAGTGTTTCCTGCTTTGACTTTTGCAGAAATGGGTTACGAGTCTGCTCACTTTGGTCAAGGTCAATGGAATGGTGTGGCTATTATCTCAAAAGTTGGCTTGACAGATGTTGTCACGAACTTTGCCGAGCCGATTGCGCCCGACCATGAGGCAAGAATTATTTCGGCTACGTGCAATGGCGTGAAAGTCGTGAGCGTGTATGTGCCCAATGGTCGATCGCTCGAAGACGACCACTACAAGTACAAGCTTGAGTGGATGAAAAAGTTGAAACAGCACGCCGACGCAATCGCCAAGCCGAGTGGACGGCTCGTGATTGGTGGCGATTTCAATATTGCGCCAACCGACGACGACGTTTGGGATGTCACCAAGTTTGAAGGCGCAACGCATGTCAGCGCACCCGAGCGCGAAGCGTTTGCAGATTTGTGTGCTTGGGGCTTGACCGACGTGTTTCGACAACTGCATCCTGAGCCTAAAGTCTTTTCTTGGTGGGATTATCGCAACGGAAGTTTTCACAAGGGTGAAGGCATGCGGATCGACTTTTTGTTGGCGACGAAGTCGTTGTTGGGCGAGGTCGAAGCATCGGGTATTGATCGCAACGCACGCAAAGGTGAGAAGCCGAGCGATCATGTGCCCGTGACTATCACATTGAAGAATATTTCGACGAAATTAAAAAAGTAACACAATGTCAGAAACTGAGCACGGCGATAAATCAGTGCCGCAATACGAGAGTGCGTTCAAAGGTTTTCATGTTCGCACAGAGCAGCATTCGCCAACAGACATGAAGCGCGTAGAAATTGCCCAAGAGTTGCGCGCGGCAATTGATGAGTTGTTGGGGACATCTGCGCCACTCGAAGAGTTAGAAGAGACTCGCAAAATAATTAATCAGGCTGTCTCGCGATTGCAGTCGCGACCACACTCGCACGAATATGTCGGCCCGGCCGAGGGTTCGCTGGCGCCGATGAACAGTTTTCTCGACCGCAGTCCGATCATCGGCTCGATTAATCCACTGAGTGTGCCGATGCGAATGGGCATCGACGGCGACGGAGGCAAAGATTCGGTGGTTGTGGGTCACGCGACTTTCACATCGGCATACGAGGGCCCGCCGGGATGCGTGCACGGTGGTTTTATCGCGGCCTATTTCGACGAGGTGTTGGGCGTGGCGCAGTCGCTTAGTGGCAATCCGGGCATGACCGTGAACTTGACGGTTGATTATCGATCGCCAACGCCGCTGTTGAAGCCGGTTGTATTTCGTGGTTGGGTGGCATCGTTTGATGGTCGCAAAATCAGCGTGATTGGCACTCTGCACCACGGCGAAACGTTGTGCGCCGAAGCCAAAGGTCTGTTCGTGTCGATGCGACCCGAGGTGTTTCAGCGATTGCTTGAGATTCGTCAGGCGCAACAGGGCTGAAATTATTTGATCGTTTGAATTGCGTGCCGTGGCTCGGCACGAGCGACGATCGACAAAACATCTGGCCCGATTTGCTTTGCGGTGATTGCGCCGACGATCGAAGCCAGATCTTCGGTCGTTTTCGGCATTTGTTTGGCGATCAAGCGCAATTCATAGTCGCTGCAAACATTGACAACTGGTTGCTTGATTACCCGAGCGCGACCACTGCGCCAGATGCGAAGTTCATCTTCGAGTGAGGGCGTCGGCGTTTCTCTCGCTCTAGTTCGGGCGACAATTTGCGGTTCGGGTTTTAGTTTCGACCCACCGATGATATTTGCGAGCAAATTGCTTTGACCTGCCGTGCGACCTCTGCGAGTCTCACACCATGTGACAAACAGTTGTTGCGACGCGCGTGTGAGTGCGACATAGGCGAGGCGCACTTCTTCGTCTTGTTGATCTTGGGTGATTGCCGAACTATGTGGCATAAGGCCGACTTCGGCCCCGGCGACCACGACGCAACCCCATTCGCGACCTTTGGCCGAGTGAAAAGTAAGGACTTCGACACCTTCGGTGCTGCGTTGGTCAGCCGAGGTCGTGCGCATCCATGAAGTAAAAGTTTTACCATCGACAGAGCCTGGGTGATCAAGTTTTAGAAATGCTTGCACCTGCTCGGCGACCCAACGCTGAATCTCGGAGTCTGCTTCGGTGAGAACATCAGTTACCCATGTTGTGAGTTCATTGCGATTAGTGCTTTGTGCGGCGTCGGCTATCGCCGAATTTAATTCTTTGGACGGGCGACTTGTTCGGACTGGAATATTGTTTTTGACGAGTGCGTCGACGATGATCTCGCTTTGAATATTCGTGCGCACGAGTACCGCGGCTGATTGCCACGGGTTCACGCCGCCGGT
>SYNW01000149.1 GCA_005805045.1 Actinomycetota bacterium | reverse complement strand
TGCGTACATTCCGAAAATTCGCCAAAATCTTCATGCAGGGCGAGAGGCGCGTCGAGGCTAACTTTGTCTTATGAAGATTCTCGATGATCGTCGATACTCAAGAGATCACGAGTGGATACTTTTTTCAGGGGCAACTGCGCGTGTGGGGATCACCGAGTATGCCCAAGATGCTCTCGGTGATGTGGTCTTCGTGCAACTGCCGAATGTCGGTGACAAATTTACGGCGGGATCCGCATGCTGTGAGATTGAGAGCAGCAAAAGCGTTTCGGATGTTTATATCCCGCTTGCGGGAGAGATCGTTATGGTGAACGGAACTCTTTCAGACGTCCCTGGACTCGTAAACTCTGATCCGTACGGCGAAGGTTGGATTTTTGAACTGCTGCTAGACAGCCAATCAGAGAATTCGGATTTGCTGGATGCCAAGTCGTATCGACAGTTGATTGAGGGTTGAGACTTTATGTCATATGTATTTTGCAATCAGTGCAGTCATAGAAATCCACCGAACTCGTCTTTTTGCTCATCGTGTGGTGCGGTTTTGGATTTGCCCGACGAGAGAACAATTGTGATTGCTATGGTCGACCCGATGCAAGATTTGCCAGGTGCATCCGACAATGCGACGATCCGCTTGGGCGACGTTGGCGGCCACGGTGTACTCGTCGTTCGCTCGGGTGAGTTGACGGGCAGTCGTTTCACTTTGGACAAGGACTTGACGCAGATCGGTCGACATGCGGGTAGCGATATTTTGCTTGATGACATTACGGTTTCTCGCCACCACGCCGAAATAGTCAAAAACTCCAACTCGTTGATCATTCGAGACTTGGGTTCATTGAACGGCACTTACGTCAATCAGAGTCGGGTCGACGAATTCACCATCAAACATGGAGACGAGATCCAAGTCGGCAAATATCGTATGGTATTTTTCAGCAAGGCCGACATTTTGTCATGACGAAAAAAGAAAGACTAGTTCGATGAATACGGCACGCAGTTATCTGTCGATCGGTGAAGTCTTGGCATTGTTGCTCGAAGAGTTTCCGGATGTCACAATTTCGAAGATCCGGTTCCTTGAAAGCCAAGGGCTGATCGATCCTGAGCGCACGGCATCCGGATATCGCAAATTTTCACAGGCCGAAGTCGACCGTTTGAAATTCATTCTGCGTGAACAAAAAGAAAACTATTTGCCCTTGAAGGTAATTCGAACTCGTTTAGAAGGCGACACAAGTGACGGAATGTTGCGCGAGGATGAGATAACTGCACCACGAGGCTTGCGGCATATTCCTGCACCGCGAGGACAGGGTCATCCTGCAGGTCTGAAGAAGGCCGCCAAGGCCCCAGAAGTTGCTGCTCCGACTTCTGTGTCGAAATTGAAGCAGAAGCCGAATGCAAGCACGTCGTCTTTCAACCGGGAAGAAGTAATCGCGGCTGCCAATATCACCGAAAAAATCCTGGCAGAACTTGAGCGCTTCAGCATAGTTCGGGCAAATCGAATCGGGTCGACAGATATCTACGATGACGCAGATTTGCAAATTTTGCAGGTGTCCGCAAAGTTCATTGAGTTGGGTATTGACGCGAGGCATCTGAAAGCATGGCGGGCCGCAGCCGACAACGAAGTGGCACTTTTCGAAAGTCGGGTTGTTCCGCTTATGCGGCAACGCAACCCAGAAGCCCGTCAACAAGCGGTGCAGATGTTTTCTGAGCTTGTCGAGCAGGGTGCCAAACTTCGTGCTGCTTTGATCGCTGCACAGGCCAGAGATCACATCGAAAATCGCTAGGCACTGATTTAGTTTGGACGACGAGGATACGCTAACCAAATGATTGAAATGCGATTGGAGGGCATCCGACTTGAGATCCCTCAGAACATGCCGGTGCTGATCTTGCGAGAGCAGGGTGGCGTTCGAAGAATAATGCCAATTTGTATCGGTGCACCCGAGGCTTCTTCGATTCATTACGCACTCGAGGGTTTGAAACCTGATCGTCCACTGACGCACGATTTGCTGATCAACATCACCGAAGCTTTGGACGCCCAACCAGTGAAACTGGTGATTACCAAAATTGAAGACAACACGTATTTTGCCGATCTACATCTACTTCAACAGGGAAAGGTATTGGCAGTAAGTTGTCGACCCTCAGATGGTGTCGCAGTTGCCGTCAGAGCGGGTATCCCGATTTATGCCGAAGACGAACTATTGGACGCAGTCGGCAAAGTATTGCCGACCGACGAGCCAGAAAATGCCGAGGAGATCATCGATGATTTTCGTGATTTCATTGATTCAATCAAGCCCGAGGATTTTCAAAGCTGAGTTTTTAACTCGGTTGATAGCCGTAGCCTGTGAACAGGGCGTTGAGGGTTTCAATCTGGGGAGTCGCAATGGCGAGACAAAGTTTCAGTGGTAGTCAGGCTGCGCAAATCGCAGGGATCACATATCGTCAACTTGACTATTGGGCACGCACAAATTTGATCAGACCGTCCTTGAGCGATGCCAAAGGAAGTGGATCGCGTCGTAGTTACGAGTATCGAGACTTGCTTGAGTTAAAAGTAATCAAACAGTTGCTTGATGCGGGCATCAAGCTTGAGTCCGTTCGCGAAGTTTTTAGCTATTTACGATCGCATGTCGACACCGAGATTGCTGCGGCACACATCGTGATTAGCGGCAAAGCAGTCGTGCTGTGTCAGGGCGATCAACTAGTTGACGTCGTTCGCAACGGTCAAGGCGTGCTGAACGTCCTGCCCCTGGCAAACATCAAATCTGACGTAGACGCGATGATCGTCACTCTCGGCGACGAGTTGACGATGTCGAGCACGCAGCCGGTTGTGGTTTTGAAGTCAAGCGCTCATCAATCGACGGCCGTTTAGGTTTTATGAACGAGTCACAAGTCGCGTCGACCATTGCACCATTGATTGGCTCGTTGGGCGCAAAATATATGCTCGACCCCGAAACGATGGCCCACGGCGCAGCGGCTGGTTATCCGAATGGTTTTGCTTATTATGTCGCGGGTCGCGGGGGAGTGCTCGGCGAAGTCGACAGCGATGTCGTGTATTCGGCGTTTATGTTCTTCGAGCAAAGTTTGATCGACAAATTGTGGAAGGCGGGTATCGCCGTTGAAGGTGCACGAGCAGCAGGCAAGCGTTACATGCAGAGTTGTGATGTCTGGGGTCGCAAACATCTGGCAGGGGTCTCGGATCTTGAGAAATTTGTTGCGCCTGCTGAAAAATTGGTAAACACTGTCGACTCGTCTGGTTTGAGTTTGTTCGCCGGTCTGCGAGCGGAGGCATTGCCGGCTGATGTCACCGCACGGGCATATCGATTGGTCACGCTGATTCGCGAACTGCGCTGCTGTCTCCACATTGCCGCCTGTACCACATACGGATTATCCGGACTTGATGCAACATTGCTGTCGTCAGGTGAGGGCATGGCAAAGTTGCACGGTTGGGCAGGACCTCACGCAGATTGCTCGACTCTGAAACCAATCCGTGAACTTGTCGAAAAATCGACCAACGATGCAATGGCGCGACTGATCAAGCTTCATTTGACCGACGCCGAAATGAAACAGCTAGCCGAACAAACAGTTCGAATCTGCAGCGCTGTTTCGGCCTAGACGACCAGCAATTTTCTACTCGACGGTGCCGTAGGCGCCGACTGTGGCAGACGACTGCTGAGCCACTGCGATTGCAACACTTTCGAGCAGATCTCGGGCGAACCATTCAATTTTGTCATGATGAATTGCGTTGACGGTGCAATGCAACGAGTCGGGGGGTGTCTGGCGATCGACGTACCAGCCACGTTTTGCGAGTTCATCTGCGACGGCAAAGACATTTAAGGCAATCGGATCGCGCGCTCCGAAGCAAAGCAGAGTCGATTCGGGCTCGGCACGCAGGATCAGTTCACCAGAAGCACGAATAGCATCCGCGAGTTGGAGCGTGGCTTCGCGAGCCTGACGCGTAAGTCGTAGATAGCCGTCTTCGCCGAAAAAATGCATCACAGCCCAGGCACTCGCGATAGAACCTCCAGACTTCGTGCCGAGCACGCCCGATGATCCGTACACACCGCCGAGCCAATCGTCGGTGACGAAGCCTTGAAACGAACGCAAATATTTGGATGCATACATAATCACCGAGGCACCCTTCGATGTGTAGCCGAACTTATGTAGGTCGACAGAAATTGAACTGACACCCGGCACCTGCAGATTCCACGGGGCAATTTTTTCGCCGAGCCGTTCCAGATAGGCGAGCGTGACGCCACCCATGCAAGCGTCAACATGACAGTTGATCTCTGCATCAGTTGCAATCTTGGCGATACCGACGATGTCATCGACGACGCCTTGCGGATATTGTGGCGCCGAGCCAACAATCAGCACCGTATTTTGATCCACTAAATCGCGCATTGCAGCAACATCTGCCCGCCAGTCGGCGAGTACCGCAACACGACGAGCTTCGACACCGAAATATTCACCAGCCTTGGCGAACGCGGCATGAGCCGAAGTTGGCATGACCATATTCGGGTGGCTGATTCCACGCTCGGCGCGCAGTCGATCGCGGGCAGACTTAACCGCCATGAGGATGCTCTCAGTGCCGCCTGAGGTCATGAACCCGGCCGACTGGGGTGTTGCACCGAGCCAGATACCAGACATTGCTAAGACATCAGATTGCATTCGTTTGAGGCTGGGGAAGGCGTTGGTATTCAGTGCATTCTCGCCGCTGAAACGCCTGTAAGCCTCTTCAGCCACGGCTAGGGCGTCGGGTCCGGCGTTGTAGGCGAGACTGAAGGCTCGACCTTCGCGCCAGCGCACATCGCCGCTACGCATCGCCTCAAGGCTGTCAAAGACTTCAGTCGCCGACCAGCCAGAAATTGGTAACAAATTTTCGGGCGGCGTCGCTGGGGGGATGGTCAAGGGGTTTATTCGCTTTGTTTTGGTCTAGATTAACTTTACATAACTAACATTATGGGCGAAACCCTGGGGACCAATAGATCTAGAGAACGCTAAATATCGCATCATGCCGCTCGGCTTGGGCTGGGATGCAGCTGATCTTGCGCCAGAGGTTTGGCTGCCTGCAGCAACCATTTCAGTGCCGCTTTGAAGTCACGCGTTGTCGGGTCGACTGACGGGTCCAAGTCGGCCTCAACGTCGGCTATCGCACATCGCAAAACATAAACCTGGTCGCGCAGGGCGTCTAATTCTTTTCGGGCGATGACCAGTTCGTCTTCGCTCAGGGCCAACTCTGTCGCCCGCTGACGTGCCACCCAATCCCATTGGCGGCAGGACTGGCAACAAAACCGCCTCGGTCGTCCAGCCCCAGATCGCTGGGCAATTGGCGACCGGCACCATTGACAACGCGTCGCATCAACGGTTGTCAAACTAGAGATTCCTGACGGATCAAGTGATTTTGTCATGACGAAAACCTACGCCGAATCGACCGATTGTTGGTGGATATCTCAAAGGCATACTTATTCGGTGAAGATTTCACTGCCACCGCCGCAACGCCTGATGGC
>SYNW01000148.1 GCA_005805045.1 Actinomycetota bacterium | reverse complement strand
CAACGGCTCAACGCACAACGCCAAGGCGTGCGCGTATAACCGCTTCTTGCTTCCATCCGGACTTTACCGTCGGCCCTGGAGTCACACCAGATCAGTCTCACGATTGCTCATGAGAGTCGCGGGCTTTAACCGCCGATAGGGAATTTCACCCAACCCTGCAAGAAGTTCTATTTAGTTGTATTTCTAGGATATTGGCAGATCGAGCACAGTTCCACTATGCGAATACGGGTGTTTGTCTGACTGTGATTTATTGCGGGCCTCGGCACTTGACTCTGCAAGACCAATAGCGACGATTGATCCGAGCACGGTGACGGTGCCCAAAATTTGAATGACCGTGACGGTTTCGCTCATGAACAAAATGCCGATGAATATCGTGACGACTGCTTCAAAAGTTTCAACCATCGAAGTGACGCCAGGGCCGATGCGCTTGATGCCTGCAAAAAATAATGCCGTTGCGACGATTGTGATTAAGAACGCCATCGCAAAGACCAACAGCCAACCTTGTTGATTGATCGGAAATTCTGGGTCGAGCGAACTTGGGCCAAGCAACGACACTGCGACGAATGTGACTGCCGCGCCAGTAAGCGCAATCGTCAACATTGTTAGCGGATCAGATTTTTTAGAGATGCTGCCTGCGGCTACTACATAAATTGCGTGTGTTATCGCCGAGAAGAATGTGATCACGATCCCAGTTGTGTTGCCGTCACCAACTTGGCCCGCAGTAAGCCATACGCCAGTGAGAGTAGTGAAGAGGCAAATTGTGATCACCCGATTTGGTTTGTGCTTGTAGATGATCCACGAGAGAATTACGGCGAGCGCTGGATAGATATAAAAAATCACGACGACAAGACCTGAGTCAAGATCTTGCAGCGCAACGAAGTAAAGAAGTGGTGAAACAAAGAAACCAAAAGCGCCGAGAAAGAATATTTTTAGAGCGTCTGCGGTGTCGGGCAAATTTTTGAATCCCATGCGCGCGACACGAAACGCGATTAGTAACGCCGCAGAAATTACGAAGCGTGCAGTCAAAAACCCCATCGGGTTGGCGCCGTTGCGTTCGAGATTTTGGGCGAACCACGGGCCGGTGCCGTAGCCGCCGCCAGCGAGCATGATGAAGATCACGCCGAACATGCGCGGTTTGCTGTTGACGGCGTTACGGAGTTTGATTCTCATCTAATTTGTTGGTCGGCTCTTTTTGACGCTGCGTGTAATGGCGATGCCGACAATTGTTAGGCCGGCGATCATGATCGCAAACACAAGATATTGCAGAGCGCCACCGCGCTCGCCAGCGTCTTGTGGCGCTTTGCCACAACCGGGTTTGGGCAAAAAGCCGATGCATTCAGACGGCTCATTTTCGAGGTCGTACACGGTGGGAGTGCTCGTGTCGGGGCTTGGTGCGTTTGTGGCGAATGCTGTTTGAAAAGTAAAAAGAGTTGCGACGACTACCACCAGTAAAGCGATTCGTTTCACCCGTATATCGTGCCATCTCGAGGTGAGATTGCGGCGTATATCAACTATTGTTAGGCGTCGTCATGAACAGCACCAGTGCACAATCAACAAAATCAACGTTGCCTGCGCAGGTGGTTTTGGTTGTTGATTTTGGTGCGCAATATGCACAGTTGATCGCGCGCCGTGTGCGTGAAGCCAAGGTTTATTCTGAAATTGTTGCGCACACGATTAGCGCAGCCGAAGTGAGAGCGCGCAAACCTGCGGCAATCATCTTGTCGGGTGGACCAAAAAGTGTGCATGTTGGTGGCGCGCCGAAGCTTGACGCCGCAATTTACGAACTAGGTGTGCCAATTTTTGGCATTTGCTACGGCGCGCAGTTGATTGCCCAACAACTTGGTGGTGAAGTCGCCCGCGGTGGCAAAGGCGAATATGGCCGGGCGATCATGCGACGCATCGCCGGCGCAAAGTCGGCGCTGTTGGTTGATTCGATAGTCGATCAGTCGCGCGATCTCAGCGTCTGGATGAGTCACTTTGATGCCGTGACGCGTGTGCCCGAGGGTTTCGTGGCGACCGCGGCGACGCCCGACGCACCGATGGCGGTTATCGAATGTGATTCGCGAAAGATTTGGGGGGTGCAGTTTCACCCCGAGGTGATGCACACCCAGCAGGGCACCGAGGTTTTGCAGCGATTCATTTATCAGTTATCTGGTTGTCAACCGACTTGGACAATGGACTCGATCATCGACACGCAAGTTAAAGCGATTCGCGAGCAAGTCGGAAGTGAGCGCGTTGTTTGCGGCTTGTCAGGTGGTGTCGATTCGGCAGTTGCTGCGGCGTTGGTGCACCGCGCGATCGGCAAACAACTGACCTGTGTTTATGTCGACACGGGTTTGATGCGCAAAAACGAAAGCGCACAGATCGTTGAAACGTTTCATCGTGCGATGGGCATCGAACTCGTGCATGTCGACGCTGGCTCGCGTTTTTTTGAGCGACTTGCTGGCGTGATCGAACCCGAAGCAAAGCGCAAAACTATTGGCGAGTTGTTCGTGCGAATTTTCGAAGAAAATACTGGCGGCTTGACGGACGCGAAATTTCTAGTTCAGGGCACGCTGTATCCAGATGTGATCGAGAGTGGCGGCCAAGACGGCACGGCGAGCGTGATTAAGAGTCACCACAATGTAGGTGGTTTGCCAGAAGACATGACGCTCAAACTCGTCGAACCGTTGCGCGCACTGTTCAAAGATGAAGTGCGAGCGTTGGGTGCGCAATTGGGCTTGCCGGATGAAATTATTTGGCGACAGCCGTTTCCGGGGCCGGGTTTGGGTGTGCGAATCAT
>SYNW01000147.1 GCA_005805045.1 Actinomycetota bacterium | reverse complement strand
TTTACAAAAATCTGATCAACCATCGTGCTCGAAACGATGCCGAGCACACTGCCGATTGAAAGCAATTCAACTGCCGCGACGTCGGTGCGCTTCAAAAGCAGAAGATAGATCAAACATCCGGCAAGCAATTGTGGCCCGATAACCAAACTGACCCGCAAATAGTCCATTTAGCCCATCAAATCGGCTTGAGTTTTCTAATTAAGTGCACGAGTTTCATACATCTGTTCGATCAGCACAAGACCAAAGATTACTAAGAATTCAAGAGTTGTCAACGGTTACACCTTCAACCAAAACAATTCGCCACTGACAGTCCTTTGATTATAGAAAATCAACTTACTTCGTGGCTTCGTTGAGGCCTTCGAGAAGTGTGTTCCAGCCGAGGGTTGCACACTTGATGCGCACCGGAAACTTGACGACGCCCTGCAGTGCTTCAATATCGCCAAGATTGATCGATTGGTCAATTGACTCGCCATCTTCAGAAAGGGTCATCATGTGTTTGAAGCGGCGCACGAACGCACGCACTTCTTCAATCGTCTTGCCCTTTACAGCCACTGTCATCATCGAAGTCGAACTCTGGCTGATCGAGCAACCCTGACCCGAAAACTTGACATCACGCACGACGCCATCAGCAACATCTAAATAAACGCGAATGTCATCGCCACACAGCGGATTATTGCCCTCGGTGCAAACAGCCGGCGGCGACAACTCGCCACGGTTACGCGGGGTGCGATAGTGATCAAGAATTATCTCTCGATAAAGATCTTCGATGCCCGGCATGTTTCCTCGTTCGTCTCGTCTGTCTAAAAGATATCCGATGCCGAGTCAAGTGCATCTGCCAGCGCATCAGCATCTTCAGTCGTGTTGTAAAGATAAAAACTTGCCCGCGCAGTCGCATTGGCCCCAATGATTTTCATCAGAGGTTTGGCACAGTGGTGACCGGCGCGCACGCAAACATTCGACTGATCAAGCACTTGGCTCAAATCATGCGGATGAATACCGCGAAAGGCAAAACTAAATGTAGAGCCACGCAGTTCGGGGTTGCGTGGTCCGTGAATCGTGATGTCGTCGCCGAAACGACTCGTCAACATTTCGAGCACGTAATTAGACATGGCAATTTCGTGCTTACGAATGTTGGCCATGCCGACACCATTCAAGAATTCAACAGCCGCACCCAGGCCAACAACTTCGGTGATCGGTGGCGTACCTGCTTCGAACTTGGCTGGTAACTCTGCACATTTGAAACCATCCAGGCGCACTTCAGAAATCATGTTGCCGCCACCCAAAAATGGTGGCATCGCCTCGAGCAATTCTTCGCGACCCCACAACACGCCGACACCCGACGGTCCGCACATTTTGTGGCTTGAAAACATCGCAAAGTCGGCACCGAGTGCTCGAACATCGGTCGGCGCGTGCGGCACCGATTGACACGCATCAACGATTGCGAGGGCACCAGCACCATGAGCCGCCGCACAAAGTTTTTCGACGGGATTAATCGTGCCTAAAACATTTGACATCGAAGTGAACGAAAAAACTTTCGCTCCCGCCAACAAAGTCGGCAGTGAACTTAAGTCGAGTTGAAAGTCGCTTGTCAACGGCACCCAGCGCAGCTCAATGCCGCGCTCTTGTTGCAGCATCTGCCACGGCACGATGTAGGCGTGGTGCTCCATATGCGTCAGCACCACCACATCACCGCGTTGCAAGTTGGCTCGACCCCACGAATAGGCGATCAAGTTGAGCGCTTCGGTCGCATTTTTTGTGAACACAACCTCGTTGGTGCTGTTGGCGTTTATAAATTTCGCCACGGCAGCGCGCGCGTCCTCATATTTTTGGGTCGCACTTGCCGCCAACGTATAAGCACTGCGGTTGATTGGCGCGTAAGACTCGCGCATAAATGTCGACATCGCGTCGATCACGACGTTGGGTTTTTGTGAAGTGTTCGCGCTGTCCAAAAAGACGACCGGCTTGCCGTTAATTTCGCTCGTAACAACCGGAAACTCGCGACGAATCGCCGACGGATCAAAAACTGTGTTCACGCCGGCCACTGTCACGTACCAGTTCGATATGCGTCGTAGCCATTTTTTTCAAGTTCGGAAGCAATTTCGATCGATCCCGACTTGACGATGCGTCCGTCCATCAAAATATGCACGAAGTCAGGCTTCACCTCGTCGAGCAGGCGTTGATAGTGGGTGATCAGCACGATGCCAATCTCGGGCCGATCTTGTCGCACCTCACGAATGCCCTGAGCGACGATTCGCAACGCGTCAATGTCGAGACCCGAATCTGTCTCGTCGAGAATCGCCAATTCGGGTTCAAGAATCGCCATTTGCATTATCTCGTTGCGCTTCTTTTCTCCACCCGAAAAACCTTCGTTGAGATAGCGGTCCACGAACGACGAGTCCATGCCGAGGCGTTTCATCCAATCGATTATTGAAAGTCGCAATTCGAGTACCGAAAGATCGATGCCTTTGCGCGCCGAAAGCGCCTGTCGCAAAAATTGGATCACCGAAACACCGGCAATTTCCTGCGGATACTGAAACGCCAAAAAAATTCCGGCTTTCGCGCGAACTTCGGTCGGCCAGAATGAAATATCTTCGCCTTTGTAAAAAATCTGCCCGCTTGTGATTTCATATTCGGGTGCACCGAGCAAAGTT
Source organism: Actinomycetota bacterium (assembly GCA_005805045.1). GTDB lineage: Bacteria > Actinomycetota > Acidimicrobiia > Acidimicrobiales > Ilumatobacteraceae > BACL27. Next base: position 818 of record SYNW01000147.1, on the reverse strand, counting down.
GTCGCGAGCGTCGATTTGCCCGAACCGTTTGGTCCCATGATCGCGTGCACTTCGCCGGTGTTCACGGTCAGTGAGAGCCCGCGTAAAATTTGTGTGTCGGCCTCTCTCGGCTTGGCATGAAGTTCGTCAATGCGAAACAGTTCACTCACCTAAATAAGTGTAATTGCGCGCTCAGGTATTTGCACTACGGCCGTAGTAGTAATTAATTTCACCAACCCCGCGCAACCCACGTGGCGAGTTGCGGTCGTTCAGCGCCGATCGTCGTGTCAAGACCGTGTCCTGGTAGGACAATTGTCTCAGCGGCGAACGTCAACAACTTGTTGTCGATCGAATCGATGATCGTGGCGAAGTCGCCGCCCTCAAGTTTTGTGTTGCCCGGCCCACCAGGAAACAGCGTGTCACCGGTAAACAACAACGGGGTGTCAACAACATGAAACGAAATCGAACCCTCTGTATGACCAGGATTATGAATCGCGTGCAATCGCAGATCACCAACTTCAATAATCTCGGCGTCATCAATAAACACGTCGTAGCCGACGTCGCGTAAGCGCGGCGCATCGAGCGCCGTCACCGCAACTTCATAGCCCGCCTCACGCATCGCGGGCACCGCCTGGATGTGGTCCCAATGTCCATGGGTTTCAAGCACGCGTTTGACGCCGAGTCGCTTGCAAAGTTGCAGCAATTGTTCGTGTTCGTTAGCGGCGTCAATCAAAACAGCATCGCCCGAGCGACGACACCGCACGACGAAAACATTGTTGTCAAAAGGCCCGACCACCACTTTGTGCACATCGACATTGGCGTCGCGCCAATGCAGAGTT
>SYNW01000146.1 GCA_005805045.1 Actinomycetota bacterium | reverse complement strand
GAGCACACCCGCGGTTTTTATGGCGATCTGGTGCACAACATCAAGGCTGTTTATCAGCGCTATTTGAGTTGGTACGACGGCAACCCGGCGAACCTCAACAAGCTTTCGCCGTCTCGGGTGGGGGCGAAGTATCTCGAACTTGCGGGTGGAATTGATGCGCTGTTAGTCAGCGCGCAAAAGTCGTTTGATGCTGGCGAATATCGCTGGGTCGTTGAACTGGTCAATCACGCAGTGTTTGCCGAGCCGACCAATCAGCGTGCACGCAACTTGCAGGCCGACGCACTCGAGCAACTCGGCTATCAAGCCGAGTCGGCGACTTTTCGCAACGCATATTTGATGGGCGCCCAAGAATTGCGCAACGGCCCGCCGTCGCGTTCACAAGCCCGCGTTCGTGCGCGAAGCCTGATCAAGGCGATGACTATTGAACAAGTTTTCGACGTTCTCGGTGTGCGCACCATCTCGGAAAATCTCGCTGGAATATCTCTGGCGATCAATTGGTTATTCACTGACATGGCAGGCACAGCGGACGAAAAATGGATTCTCGGTGTTTCAAACCGCACGCTTTATGCAACCCAGGCCCGGCACAGTAAATTCGCCTTGGCGACAGTCAAACTGTCGCGCGATTTGTTTTTAGAGATAATCGCCCAGACGACGACTTTTATTGATGAGATTCAGCGAGGCGCGATCACGATTGACGGCGACGCAACCGCAATGTTGACGATCTTTGGCAATCTCGACAATTTTTCTACTGGTTTTGCGATTGTCGAGCCGTAAAACCAACTCTTATAGTCTGCGTAGAACGGTGACTAACTTTCCGTAGATCGTGACTTCACCATCTTCAAACACCATCGGTTGCATCGTAGAATTTGATGGCGTCAAAGTGATGCGGTTGCCACTGCGCGAAAAAGTTTTGATCGTCGCTTCGTCTCCCGGGAGGCCAGCAATCACAACATCGCCGTTGTTGGCAGTCGATTGAGAGTTGCAGACAACGAAGTCACCGTTCAAGATGCCAGCGTCAATCATCGACTCGCCGCGCACGCGCAACATAAACAATTCACCGTCGCCGGTGAAATCCATTGGCAGTGGCACGAGCTCTTCGACATTTTCTTGCGCCAAAACATTTACGCCCGCGGCGACATCGCCAACAAGTGGCACATGTTTTGTGGGGCGATGCTCCATCGCGACGCCACTTGATGCTTCATATCGCACTTCGATCGCGCGAGGCTTTGTCGGGTCACGGCGCAAGTATCCAAGTTTTTGAAGCGCAGCCAGATGGTTGTGCACCGTGGCTGATGAACTTAGGCCAACTGCTTCGCCTATCTCACGCACTGATGGCGGGTAACCCCGTTCACGCATATTGGCGACTATGAAGTCGAGGATGCCTCGTTGGCGCTCGGTCAGCGTGCTGGTTTTGGCTCGGGCGGCCGAGATTGGGGTTGGGTCTGTGTTTGGGCTCATCTCCATAGCGTACGCCCGTACGCCCTCAAAGTCAAACACCTGTTCGGAGAACAAGTGTTCGTTAAAAGGTTGCACCGCGAACACCCGTTCGCTATGGTGGAAGCAAGCGGAACTACCCCCAATTAGCACCCCGAAAGAGGCACCGTCATGGCAATAGCAATCAATAACTTCCCAACAGCAGCAGTTAGCCATCGCAACATGGCACCGGTCTACCGCCGTCGGCGAGCGGTGGTGTCGTTGGCTTTGGCTGTTTTGGCGGTCACTGTCAGTTTCGCTTTGCTCGACACGAGTGCGGCGGCCGATCGCCCTACTGCCGAAAATTTGGCGACGCCAAAGTTCGTGATCGCTGAACCTGGCGACACATTGTGGGCGATTGCAAAACGCATCGCGCCGTCAAGCAATATCACCGAAGTGGTCGATCAGTTGGTACTGATGAATGGCGACCTGATCACACCGGGGCAACTCGTTCGCATTCCGTAGTGCTCAGTTTCTTCTAACCCGAAGCCTTTTTATAAAGTGGTTAATCTTGCTTGGGTGAGATGCGTTAGTTGTCAATGTGAAGACACCAAGGTTATTGATTCGCGTGTTTCAGAAGAGGGCAGTTCAATTCGCCGCCGGCGTTCATGCCTTAAATGTGATCATCGGTTCACGACCTATGAGCGTCTCGAAGAAGTGCCGCTTTATGTCATCAAGCGAACTGGCGAAAAAGAATTATTTGATCGAGCAAAAATTATTCGTGGTTTGCAATCGGCGGCCAAAGGTCGACCAGTCGAAGACTCGGTGCTGATCGAAATCGCCGAGCGAGTCGAAGACGACATGCGACTAACGGGTGATGACGTGACGAGCAATCAAGTCGGTCATGCAGTGCTCAGTTTGTTGCGCAGCATCGACGAGGTCACTTACATGCGTTTTGCTAGCGTCTACAAAAACTTCGATGCCGCCGCAGACTTCAAGCGCGAACTTGCGTTGCTCGAAAAAGAGTCGAGAAAATAACGAGTTTTTCGTGCGGTTAGTTTTTTCGTAAATAGCGAATAAACATGAAACCGTTGTCTTCAAGAATGTGCGCAACTTCATAGTCGCTGTGCAACGGCGGCGCACCATTGGCCAGTCGCGGGCTGTCGGCGCCAGTAACCATTGGGCTGATCGTTAAGTTGATTTCGTCGACAAGATTGGCGGCGAACATCGACGCATTCAACAGTGCTCCACCTTCAAGTTGAATGAACGAACCGGGCAATCGACTCATTGCTACGGGCAAGTCAACGCTGCCTTGGCCTGCGCGAACAATGTCAATATCAAAATCAGCGTCTGGTGTTTTTGTGTCTTCAGGCATGATCAAAAAGCCTGCGCCACTTTTGAAAAGATTCGTATTCAGGTCCATTTTTCCGGTGCGTGTAACGATGCCAACTCGGAGCCCCTTTTTGGACGGAGCTTCATACATCTGCTCGCGTACGGTGCCGGCACCCACAACAATCGTCTCGGCTGCCGAACGCAAGGCGACAAGCACGTCGTGATCGGCAGGGTTTGAGAGCAAAGTCGACCTGCCTTCGACGACCGTCGAACCGTCGATGCTCATCACCATGCAAAGGCCGATAGACGGGCGACCACTTGAGTGGCGGGCTCGTGGTGCTCCGTAAATCTGACGCACATTTACGGCGTCGCTTGCAACAGGCAGTAACTGGCGCACGACGGTCAGCCTATGGGGGTTAGGCATTCAGTAATTGGTTGTGCGTTTGCTTTGGGGCAAGATAGTGCCGTGACTATTGACCGCATTGCGTTTCGAACCTGCCCGCTGTGCGAGGCGGGTTGTGGTTTGGCGATCACCGTAAAAGACAATCAAGTGACGCACATTCGTGGCGACATGGAAGATGTTTTCTCGAAAGGTTTTATCTGTCCGAAGGGCAGCACGCTCAAACAATTGCACGATGATCCTGATCGGTTGTTGACCCCGATGATCAAGCGCGATGGTGTGCATGTGCAAGCGACATGGGCCGAGGCGTGGAGTGTTGTCGACACCGGGCTGAATCGCGTGATCAAAGATTTTGGTCGCGAGTCGATCGGCACATATTTGGGCAACCCGGGAGCGCACAATTTGTCGGCGCTGACTTTCAATCGGGTGTTGTTGCAAGCAATCGGCTCACGGCAAAGATTCAGTGCATCAACGGTCGATCAGATTCCCAAACAGGTGTCATCAGGTTTGATGTTCGGCTCGGCGAGTTCTGTGCCGGTGCCCGACTTGGATCGCACGAAATATTTATTGGTTCTCGGCGCGAATCCTTACGAGTCGAACGGCAGTCTGTGCACTGCACCAGATTTTCCGGGGCGCATCGAAGCAATGCAGGCCCGTGGTGGCAAACTCGTCGTGGTCGACCCGCGCAAGAGTCGAACGGCGGAGCAAGCCGATGAGTGGCTGGCGATTCGTCCGGGTACCGATGCGTTGTTGCTGGCAGCCATCGCTCACACGCTGGCCAGTGATGGTTTGCAGGTTCTCGACGAGAGACTTGGCACGTATCTAAACGGCCTCGACGAAGTTGTTGCGGCTTTGGCGCCGTTCAGCGCCGCTGCAGTTGCTGTTGCGACTGGCATTGACGAGCAAACTACGTTGCGTCTGGCCCGAGAATTGCGTGACGCAGTTTGCTCGGCCGTCTACGGTCGAATCGGCACTTGCACCACGGCATTTGGTACGACGGCGTCGTGGCTTATAGACATCGTCAATGTTTTCACTGGCAATCTCGACCGCGTCGGTGGAGCGATGTTTCCGTTGCCAGTGGCTGGCAGTGGCAACACACACGGCGAACCCGGCAAAGGCAAGGGTTTTCGCATCGGTCGCGGGCATTCGCGCGTCAGCAGGCACCCCGAGGCGCTCGGCGAATATCCAGCGGCGGCAATGGCCGAAGAAATTGAGACTCCAGGCAAAGGTCAGATTCGAGCCATGGTGGTCGTTGGTGGCAACCCGATTTTGTCGACACCCAATAGTCAGCGACTTGCAAAATCATTCGCCGATCTTGACTTTATGGTCAGCGTTGATTTGTATCTGAACGAAACTTCGAAGTTTGCAGATGTAATTCTGCCGCCACCTTCGCAGTTGCAACGCAGTCACTACGATTTGGCTCTTTTGACTTTTGCCGTGCGAAATGTCGCCAACTACAGCGAGTCGGTGTTACCGCGCTCGCCAGATATGCCCGACGAATGGGAAATTCTCGCAAAGCTTTCGGCGATCGCCGCAGGTCTAGGGGTTGACGCGGAAGTTTCGGGTGTGGATGACCTCGCCCTCGCTGGGGTGGTCAACAGCGCGACTGCAGATTCGGCGTCCAATGTTTACGGTCGAAATTCTCAGCAGCTGATCGACGAACTCTCGCAATCTGGTCGTCGAGGACCTGATCGGATACTGGATTTTTTGTTGCGCACCGGCCCATATGGCGACGGCTTTGGTTCGGTGCCTGGTGGCATCACGCTCGACAAGTTGATTGCCTCGCCGCACGGCATTGATTTTGGCGCGCTTGAACCACGACTTCCCGAAATTCTTCGCACTCCATCTGGCAAGGTAGAACTTGCACCGCCGCAACTGGTTGATGACCTTGCTCGACTCGCCAAACTTTTGGCGACAAAAGTTGAGCCCGATCAGTTGACTCTTGTTGGTCGTCGACATTTGCGTTCGAACAATTCGTGGATGCACAATATCCAAGTGCTCGTCAAGGGCAAAGAACGCTGCACATTACAGATGCATCCCGATGATGCTTTGCGACTTGGTGTTTTAGGCGATTCGAAAGTGCGTGTGACGAGTCGTGTCGGCAGTGTCGACGCACCAGTTGAAATCACAGATTTGATTCGCAGCGGTGTTGTGAGTTTGCCGCACGGTTGGGGACACTCGATGCCCGGAACGAACACGCGCGTGGCGACATCGCGGGCAGGCGTAAATTCGAATATTTTGACCGACGAAAAAGAGATTGATCCGCTGTCCGGAAACAGCGTTCTCAACGGGATCCCCGTGAAAGTTACACGAATTTCATAACCGGCCGGTTGCACACAGGTAATCCACAGAAGATTCCCGCAATTCACATGGCTATCCACTTCCAATCCACAAGACCCCTTGCGTAGGCTTCAGGCTGGTTTTCAAAGCCGTGAAAGGGCGCCGAATATAAGGCTTCTAAATGATTGACAAAGGCAAATAACAGTGCTGTAATCTGAATCTACCAGTTGTGGGCAAATCTGCAGTGGGGGGCAGTTGAGCACAACATCTTGTGGTCTCGTCAGAGACCACGATGGGGCGTCAACGGCACCCAATTGCAAACGGGCAAACAATAATTTCAATAAAAATCAACAAGCAACTTTACAAATAGAAAGCAAGGTAAAAGAATATGTCACTCGCACCAGAGCGTTTGTCAATCGGAATCCGCCGTCACTTTACGGCCGCTGGTGTGCACCCTTACGACCAGGTGGTCTGGGAGCGTCGCGATGCGCAAATTAAAAACTGGAAAGATGGCAGCGTCGCCTTCGAACAACTCGGTGTCGAGTTTCCTGTCTCTTGGTCGCTGAATTCGACGAACATCGTCGCCCAAAAATATTTTCGTGGTACACCCGGCACATCAGAGCGCGAAGATTCGATGCGTCAAGTTGTTGACCGTGTCGCAGACACGATCACGAAGTGGGGCACCGAGTGCGGTTATTTCATCGATCAAGACGAGGCAGAATCTTTTTGCGGTGAACTCAAATTTATTTTGATCACCCAGCGCGCAGCGTTCAACTCGCCAGTGTGGTTCAACATCGGTGTGAGCGGCGTGCCGCAGCAGGCCAGCGCGTGTTTCATTTTGGCGGTCGATGACACGATGGATGCAATTTTGAATTGGTACAAAGAAGAAGGAACGATCTTCAAGGGCGGTTCGGGTGCGGGCATCAACTTGTCGAACATTCGCAGTAGCGCAGAAAATCTTAAAGGTGGTGGCACGGCTTCTGGTCCAGTAAGTTTCATGCGCGGCGCAGATGCATCAGCGGGCACAATCAAGTCGGGCGGTAAAACTCGCCGTGCGGCGAAGATGGTCATTCTTAACGCAAGTCACCCGGACATCGAAGAGTTCATCTGGTGCAAGTCGCGTGAAGAAAAGAAGGCTCGTGCGTTGCGCGATGCCGGCTTCGACATGGACCTTGACGGCGCAGACTCGTTCTCGGTGCAATACCAGAACGCCAACCACTCGGT
>SYNW01000025.1 GCA_005805045.1 Actinomycetota bacterium | reverse complement strand
GTGCTCATCCTTTAGACCCGTTGAGCAAAGCCGAACTCGAGTCGGTGATTGGTGCGTTGCGCCGTGATGGCGTTATTGATCAGCGTCACCTGATTGCGATGATGCAAGTGGAAGAACCGTCAAAGTCTGCGTTGGCGCGTTTTCGAGTTGGCGAAAATGTCGACCGCGGTGTGCGGGTGACGGTGCTTGATCGCTCGACGGGCAAGGTGTCGGAAATCGTCGTGACGATTGGCGTCGGTGATATGTGTCGCGTCGTTAGCAACAAAATTATTGATGGAGCAAAGGCGCCTGTTTTAAGTGTCGAGAGTGAGATGGCGATCGCCGCTGCCAAGCGTGACCCACGAGTGATTGAAGCGTTGTGCAGTCGCGGCATCACAGATCTTGACAGCGTGAAGATGGAGACCTGGACGATCGGTGCACAGATACCGAAATATCTTGACGATGGTCGACGACTTATTTGGACGCCGATGTGGCACCAGCCGACGCCACAGGCTAATTTTTATGCCCATCCGATTTCTGGATTGCACGCGATTGTTGATCTTGATTCGGGTGAGGTTGTCGCGGTCGAAAACGATCAGCAGATCGCCGTGCCGCAAACGCCCGGCCCATACCGACAGAGTCAAACTGGGGCGGATATTGCTCTTAAACCCCTTGAGATCAAACAGTCCGAAGGTGTTTCGTTCTCGTTTGATGGCTACAAAGTGACTTGGGAGCGGTGGAACTTTCGAATCGGCTTTTGTCAACGTGAAGGTCTCGTGATTCATGATGTTTGGTTCGATGACGCGGGCGAGATGCGCAAGATCGCACATCGTTTGTCGATTGCCGAACTTGTGATTCCGTATGGCGACCCGAGTCAAGGTGCATATCGCAAGAACGCGTTCGACACGGGCGAATTCGGTCTGGGTAATTACACGAATTCGCTGACCCTTGGCTGTGATTGCTTGGGTGAAATCGTCTATCTCGATGTTGCCGTTGCGACGCCCGACGGCAGCGTGCGCGAAATCAAAAATGCAATTTGTACGCACGAAGAAGACTTCGGAATTTTATGGAAGCACGTCGACATCGACGGCAACGTCGAAGTGCGGCGTGGGCGTAGATTTGTTGTGTCGTCGATCGTCACGATCAACAATTATGAATACGGATATTTCTGGTATTTCTATCAAGACGGTTCGATTGAGTTTGAGGCCAAACTCACGGGCATTGTTCTGACTCTTGCTGATAAGCCTGGTGCTGATCATGGTTCAGCAACGGAGCTCGAGCCTGGGTTGTGGGCGCCGTATCACCAACACATTTTGTGCGCCCGACTTGACTTAGACATCGACGGCGGCGGCGACGAGATTACGGGCGTACGCAACAGCGTTATTGAAGTCGACTCGTTTGCCCATGAGATGGGGCCGAAAAATGTTCACGGCGGCGCATACGAGACCAGCGAAAAAGTTTTTCGGCGCGAGAGCGAGGCGCGAAGACTGGTTGATCCACTGAAGAGTCGGTTTTGGAAAATCATCAACCCGAGTCGAAAAAATCACATGGGCAAACCTGTCGGTTACAAACTCGTATCGGGTCATACGACTTATCCGTTGGCCAAACCTGAGTCGACGATCGGGCGGCGCGCCGGTTTTATGTATCACCATTTGTGGGTGACGGCAAATCGCGCCAACGAGCGTTATCCGGCGGGCGATTATCCGTATCAGCATGCTGGCGGGGCGGGTTTACCCGAGTGGACGCGCACCGATCGCGAGATTGAGAACACTGATGTCGTGTTGTGGCATGTGTTTGGCACGAATCACATTCCGCGCACCGAAGATTGGCCCGTGATGCCAGTTGAGCGAACGGGGTTTCATTTGAAGCCGAGCGGTTTTTTTGCGCGCAGCCCGGGCATTGATGTTGCCCCCGCGCCAAAAAACTGCCACTGAATGGCTAGTGATTAGCGCGGTTACAAGAACTTATTTAGTGGCAGATATTACGCCGAGGCACATTTCGTCAGACGAGCCTTCGCCCCAAGTGACGTATCGTGGCGACAATTTTTGCAGCTCGGGAAGTTTTTGCCGAAGCGTCGGGTCAAAAGTGCATGAGACTCGAATCGTGTCACCGGCTTGAACTTTCACCGGAGTTTTAAGTACGGTTCCTGATTGATCGTCAAAGTTGTAGTTTTTGACATCGAGGATCGTTTTTTCAGAGGCAGTACCAGGATTGAGTGTTAGCGACAATGTGCGACCCAAGAGATGCATGTGGGCAGCCGCCGCGATGACTGTGAAATTTGAAGTTATGACTTTGTCGCAACGCGAGGTAAGCGACGGCGCTGGCTTGAAAGGATCTTGACCACAAAGAATGTTGATGCCCGCAGATTCGAACGCGCTCATTTTGCTGGTTCGCGAGGCGAGATCGATCAACGCTTGTTTGCGATCACAGAGAGGGCCAGTCACGCCGGCAGGGCAAGCGAGTTCGACCGGAGCGGGGAAGAGTTCGACATGAAGCTGTTTAACTTTTGCGCCCTTTGCTGGGATCGTCTCCATGACGATTTTTGATTTGTCAGTTTGTATTTTGCCCCCGTTTGCGGCAAGCAAGTTGTAGTGCACCTGCAAGACGAATTGCTCGCCCTTTTTAAACGGCGTGCCGTAGCCAGCAGGCGAGACATCGATGCCACGTCCCGGCGCCCACGAACTTAGCCAAGGCGTCGAAACAAAAGACGACAACATGCCGCCCAGACCTGAGCCCCCGAAGCATGGCCAACCAGTGCCGTTTTTATCTTGGGCGATTGCCTGAGAGAGATCGGCGTCAGTCACACGGAAGATGATCGCATGATGTACAAAGTTTTTTCGCTGGGGGATGAATTGCATCGTGCGGATGATTGAATCTTCGGTCACTTTTGGATCGAGCAGAAAACAGCGGTAGTCGTCAGTGCCATTATTTGGGGCGGACGGAAGATGCGCCTTTTTCATCGTCACGGTGTATTTTTTGGTTTTTGATTCGGCCGATGCACTGGCGACTGTTTGGGGAGCGAGAGAAATAAGTAACACCGCCCCGAGAAGTGTGTGTTTAAGGCTCACGCGTCAAAGATTAGCAATTTGAAACACCCAGATACGTGTGACATTTCCCCTAAATTGAGTGAGTGAAAATTCGAGCAATCTCTTTGTTTGCGCTGTTGCTATTTTCAATTTCTCTACCAGAACTCGCCAAAGCTGATGAAATAAATTCAGAAACAATCGAAACTTCCCCCGGTATTTCGATTGACACGGCGCAATACCTCCCCAAAAAGCTTCCGGCACCAGCGATTTTGATCGCTCACGGGTTTGGTGGAAGCAAAGATTCGGTCGAATCCGAGGCGAAATTTTTTGCGTCGAAAGGGTTCGTTGTAATGACATGGTCGGCCCGTGGATTTGGTGAATCAACCGGGCAAATAGAAATGAATTCAGTCGATAGCGAAGTTGCAGATACTCGCGCATTGATAACCCATTTGGCCCGGAGTAAAAACGTAATTCTTGACGCGGATGGCGATCCGCGGATCGGAATCATGGGCAGTTCTTACGGCGGGGCAAATGCCCTCTTGACTGCAAGCCAAGATTTGCGAATTGATGCCGTGATTGCCGATATTGCCTGGAGCAGTTTGCAGCAAGGTCTCTTTCCTCAATCTGTGGACCGGTCGCTCACATCTGGCCCGTTTAAAAAAGTTTGGGCAGGAACGTTCTTCTCTGCTGTCACTTTGCAAAGTGCATATTTGGGAGAGTGTGGTTCGTTTGCTCAACGGTGGTGTGACGCCTATCAAAATGGGGTTTTACAAGGTAAACCGAATCAGGGCGAAAAGATTCTTCTCGAGTCGGTCTCGCCAATAAAGTACGCCTCGACAATTTCGGCGCCAACTTTATTGAGTCAAGGTCAGGCTGATTCTCTGTTTCCACTTAGTGAGAGTTACAAACTCGCCCAAGAGATCAAAAAGAATAAATCAGGCAACCCGCTGTCGATGATCTGGCACGCAGATGGCCACGACGGCTCAAACGTGCAGGCGCCTTATCTGCGCGAACAATTCTTGATCTGGTTTCAAAAGCATCTGCTCGAAAGTGAATTAGATTTTCCAATTTTTCAATTCACCAGATCTAACGGGTCGATTTCGTTACAAGACTCGACGGTGATTCCCAAGGTGTTTACAAGCGAGAAGTTGCCTTTTGAAACTGAACCCCGACAGTTGCAGTTGGTGACACCAACAGCCGCGTTGATTTATCCGATCGGTGGCGTACCGAGCGCAATTTCTGCGCTTCCAGGCATTGGTTCGGCAGGCGCACTTGCCTCGCAGTTGCTTTCAAATCTTGCGGGCTTCAGTCCGGCGTTTTTGCCGGGCCAGAGCGGGCTTCTGGAGAGCGCCCCACTGACAGAACCGATTTCTGTTGTTGGCCCCTCATCGGTCAAGGTTCGAATTACCAGCACGGTGCCAGACGCAACTCTTTTCTTTTCGCTGGTTACAAAGTCGCCGAGTGGCACGATCAACTTGCCGAACGGCATCGTCGCCCCTGTGAAAATTTCAAACATATCAACTGGTGGCACCGATGTGGTAATCAATCTGCCAGCGACAATTTTGGATGCCTCAATCGATGACGTGATTGCGGTTGGTATTTCATCCACCGATCAAGGTTATGAAACACCCAAGACATCGCGATTTTATACCGTGTCACCACTTTCGCCGCTGACATATCAAACGAGCGTTGCAACTGCGGCACAATCGGGCTCAGCAAATATTTTGTGGCCACTTGGTGCCGTTGCCTCGGTAATTGTCGCGGCAGTCTTCGTGCGAATTCGTAGACCAAAGATCGCACCGGCAAACGAAAAGAACAATGCGCTCGTCGCTGTAGAAAAACTGGGCAAAACTTACAAAGACGGTCATCGAGCAGTTGTCGATCTCTCATTTGAGGTGCAACGCGGACAAGTAGTCGGGCTACTCGGCCCGAATGGTGCGGGTAAAACGACGGCTCTGAGAATGATGATGGGTTTGATATTTCCGACCAATGGCTCGATCCATCTGAACGGTGAATCGGTTTATCCGGGTTCACCGGCGTTGTCGAACATCGGAAGTTTCATTGAAGGGCCGGGTTTCTTGCCGCACCTATCTGGTCGCGAAAATCTCTCTCTTTACTGGCAGTCAATCGGTCGTGATAATGAGCAGCATCTTGATCAAGTTGTTGCGATAACAAAATTAGGCACTGCTTTGGATAAAAAGGTTCGTACATATAGCCAAGGTATGCGCCAACGATTGGCTATTGCCCAGTCGATGCTC
>SYNW01000002.1 GCA_005805045.1 Actinomycetota bacterium | reverse complement strand
GTCTGGGGGACAAGAGGTCGTGGGTTCAAATCCCGCCAGCCCGACAAACTATTTTCGTTTGTCTAGTATTTACTTTTCGTAAACATAATTTCTTGATTCGGAGGCGTTGTGGAGTTGGCAAATCGTTTAGACCGTTTAGGTACAGAGACGGCCTTTGCCGTTGCCGCTACGGCTGCCGATTGGTTGGCAAAAGGCAACCAAGTTTTCCCGTTTCATCTTGGCGACCTGAATCTGGCAACGCCAGCCAATATCTCAGCGGCGATGCAACGGGCAGTTGCTGAAGGTAAGACTGGTTACTGTCCGAACGCGGGCATCGCGCCGTTGCGACTTGCCCTTGCCGAGAGTCTCGGCAAGCAACGCAACGTTGTTTTTGCACCCGAGAACATCGCGGTGCAACCCGGCGGCAAACCCGTGATCGGCAAATTCTTGCGCTCGGTGATGAATCCGGGTGACGAAGTGTTGTATCCAAACCCAGGCTTTCCGATTTATGAAAGTCAAATTGAATTTAATGACGGTGTCGCGGTGCCATACAAATACTTAGACACACCAAACGGATTTCAAATCGACTTGGACTATCTGAAATCAAAGATTACGAACAAGACCAAGGCGTTGATTCTTAATGACCAACAAAACCCGTTGGCAGCCGAAATGACCGACGCCGAGCGACAGGCTCTTGCTGATTTGGCAAATAAGCACAATCTTTGGGTTCTTGCAGATGAGGCATATTTTGACATTCGCTACGCGGGTGAAAGTAAAAGCATCGTGTCCCTCGCGGGAATGCAAGATCGCACAGTCATCTTGTACACATTTTCAAAGAAGTTCGCGATGACCGGATGGCGACTTGGTGCAGCGATTGGTCCGCGCGATCTTGTGGATCGAATCTCAAAACTGAACACCAACGAAGAAAGTTGCACGGCCCAGTTCGTGCAATGGGCGGGTGTCGAAGCGATCAATGGCGATCAATCTGGGGCAAACGAATTGGTTCGAGTCCTCAAATCGCGTCGTGATGCGACAATTGCAGGTATCAACAAGGTGCCAGGTATGCGTGTGCATACGCCGAACAGCGCGTTCTATGTTTTCCCGGAAGTTTCAGAAACCATGAAGCGAACCGGGCATAAAGATGTCGCCGATTTCGCTCTTGATGCCCTGCACAATTCAGGAATGTCGTTTTGTACCCGCCGACATTTTGGTCGCCCAGCGCCAGACGAGAAGGGCAACTACATTCGCCTCGCTTATAGCGGCATTGACAACGACAAAATCGAACAGGGTTTGGCTCGACTTGCTGGATGGGTCGCGTCAAAGTGACGCCCAGAATCGTCGTAACCGGAAAGATACCGAATGCCGGACTAGAGGTTTTGCGCAATGCCGGTTTGAATCCACAGGCATGGTCACAAGACACGGCGATGACCCGCCAAGAGTTGTTGCAACAAGTGAAGGGTGCCGAGATTCTGGTGACGCTTCTCACCGAAAAGGTCGACGGCGAGTTGCTGGATGCCGCCGGATCGCAATTGAAGGCCGTTTGCAATGTGGCAGTTGGTTACAACAACATTGATGTTGCGGCGTGCAAGGCACGCGGGGTGACCGTCACGAACACTCCTGGTGTGTTGACTGATGCCACGGCAGATATCGCGCTGGCTTTGATCTTGATGGTCACCCGCCGATTGGCCGAAGGCGAACGAGTGATTCGCGGCAAAACTTCGTGGCAATGGGGGATGCACTACATGTTGGGTGCCGGTATCACCAACCGTGTTCTTGGTGTCGTCGGCATGGGGGCGATCGGCATCGCCACTGCTCGAAGAGCGAAGGCTTGCGGTATGTCGATTATCTATTTTTCGCGCAGTGAGATCAACGCAAAAATTGCAAATGAACTCGGTGCGAGCAAGGTTTCACTCGATGAACTCCTGGCGACGAGCGATGTGGTCTCGATCCACTGTCCATCAAACGACAGCACGCATCACCTGATCGGCAAGACTCAATTCGAGAAAATGAAAAATACTGCATTTTTGATCAACACGGCACGCGGACCGATAGTCGACGAGCAGGCATTGGTTGATGCACTGCGAAACCACGAAATTGCTGGCGCTGGTCTTGATGTCTTTGAGTTCGAGCCCAAGATCAATGCAGGATTGCTCGACCGTGATGACGTCGTATTGATACCACATTTGGGTTCAGCCACCACCGAGACGCGTAACGCGATGGCCGTCCTCGCGGCTGACAATGCCGTGGCGATTGTCAATGGTCGAGCACCATTGACACCCGTCGGTTAGATGTGATCTGATGCGCGGACTCGGCACGATTATCAACACTGTGACGGTGATCGCCGGGGGTGGACTCGGTCTTGTTATCGGTAACAAGATTCCCGATCGAGTGCGGGTAATCATCGTTCAGGTGATCGGCATGACGACACTGGCGATTGGTCTGCGCGATGTCATCAGCACCGAGAACATCGTGTTCCCTTTGGTCGGCATGGTTTTGGGTGGCATCCTCGGAGAACTCCTGCGGATTGAGGATCGTCTCGCGAGTATCGGCGAATTTCTGCGTCGCCGTTTTGCCAAGAGTTCTGCAGAGAGTACCTTCGTCAATGGATTCGTAACTGCAACGCTGTTGTATTGTGTGGGTCCACTGACGATTCTGGGGGCGATCGAGGATGCCAGTGGCAGAACACCCCAGTTGTACATCATCAAGGGCACCCTGGATGGTTTCATGACGATCATTTTTGCGGCGCTATACGGTGTTGGCGCAATTTTCAGTGCTGTCAGCGTGTTCGTGGTGCAAGGTTCGTTGACCGTTTTTGGCACGTCAATCGACTCGCTGCTCACAGATCGGATGCGTCTCGAAATGTTCAGTGCAGGCGGTCTTGCAGTAATCGCGATCGGCATTAATTTGCTCGAGATCAAAAAAATTCGACTCGGCTCGCTGTTGCCAGGCTTAGTTATCACACCACTGTTGGTATGGATCTTTGCCACACCTAACGGTTTGATTCACTAGCCAAGATCGTGTGTGGTCGGTTTAATTCAATAGCCAGCGGAAAACAATTCGCAGCTGTTTATCGAGCAGAGTTTCTCGGCCAAGAATTGCAGTCGAATCACAACGTCGCCCCGACAGCGCTCGTCTATGTTTTACGTCAAGCTGACGCCAAGCGTGTGGTTGATGCGATGACCTGGGGACTTGTGCCGAGTTGGTCGAAAGACAAAGTCCGAGCGGCCAGCATGATCAACGCTCGTAGCGAAACTTTGACCGAAAAGCCGAGTTTTCGCAATCTGCTGGCCAAGCATCGGTGCGTCATACCGGTTCAGGGTTTCTATGAATGGCAGGAATTACCGAGTGATGTCGGCAAGCCGCGTAAGCAAGCGCATTACATTTCGCGCCTAGACAACGATGTCATGACTCTGGCGGGATTATGGACTACTTGGAAACAACCCGATGATGCTTTGTTGCAAACTTGCACGATCATCACCACTGGGGCAAATCAAAAACTCGCAAAGGTGCACCATCGAATGCCCGTGATTCTTGAACGCGACGACGTGGAAACCTGGCTGGATGAATCCGTTGCTGCGCCGTTGCACCTGTTGCGTGCCGCGTCTGACGATTTTGTCGAGTGTCAAGCGACAGATCGGCTAGCGCGAGCCAAAAGCACCGGCGACGCCAGCACCACGCAACTCGGCGATGATGCGAGCGGCCGCTTGTTCTAATTCTTGGCGGTCAACGTTCGTGCGTGCATTTTTGAATTCGAGATCGGCCATCGAATCGCTCGGAATTATGTGCAAGTGGCAGTGCGGAATTTCATAGCCAGCGATTACAAGAGCGATACGCTCGCATTTAAAAGCCAGTTTTGTGGCTTGGCCAATTGTCTTGGCGACGTTGAACAAATGCTCGATCAATTCTTGGGGCAGATCAGTCCACTGATCGATCTCTTTGATTGGCACCACCAAAGTGTGACCAGTGGTTATCGGGCTGATGGTCATGAATACGACACAGTGTTCATCGCGATAGACGAATGTGCCAGGGATTTCGCCATTAATAATTCGCGTAAAAAGCGTCGGATTCACAAGATCAGCGTAGGCGATCGAGCGACTTGTACGCTCGTGTAGTGCCCTCAGAACGCATTCTGACCGTTCCAAATCTGATCACTTTGATGCGGCTGTTTTGTTTGCCAATTTTTCTGTGGATGTTGTTCGGTATCGAAGACAAGGCGGGCGCGGCATGGCTATTGGGTGGTCTCGGGGCAACCGACTGGGTGGATGGATGGGTGGCGCGTAGGTTTGATCAACGAAGTGCGTTCGGAGCGGTGTTCGATCCAGCCGTAGACCGAAGCTTGTTCATCGTCGCAGTAGTTGCCATCCTTGTCGATCAATCGATGAATACATGGCTCGCCGCAGCAATTTTGGTGCGCGAGATTACAGTGGCTGCCGCCATGGTTATCGCCACCGCGTTCGGCATGCAACGATTCGCCGTCACCATTTGGGGCAAGCGCTACACGTTCTTGCTGATGTTCGCAGTTCCGTTGATGCTGTTGGCTGCTGACGATGGCCGGGGAGCCGATTTAGTGTTGATCGGCGCTTGGGTATTTGCCATTCCAGGGATCATCTTGTCGTACACCACGGCCTTTGCGTACATTCCGAAAATTCGCCAAAATCTTCATGCAGGGCGAGAGGCGCGTCGAGGCTAACTTTGTCTTATGAAGATTCTCGATGATCGTCGATACTCAAGAGATCACGAGTGGATACTTTTTT
>SYNW01000145.1 GCA_005805045.1 Actinomycetota bacterium | reverse complement strand
TCAAAATCGCCGAGGGTTGCGACCGTAATTGCGGGTTTTGCGCGATACCTAGTTTTCGTGGGCCCCAACGCAGTCGTGACATTGAGTCGATTTTGACAGAAGTCGAACAACTTGAAGTCAAAGAAATCGTGTTGGTCGCCCAAGACCTCGCAAGTTATGGCAAAGATCGCCCGAACGAACTTGGCGCGGGTTCGATAGTCGGACTGGTCAATCGCGTCGCCAGCAAAGTAGCGCGAACCAGGTTGCTCTATCTATACCCGAGCGATTTGAGTGACGAATTGATCGACGCAATTTGCGCGACTGGTGTGCCTTATTTTGATTTGTCGCTACAGCACGTGTCGAAGGCGCACTTACGAAGAATGCGGCGATGGGGTGACGGCGAGCGCTTTTTGAATCGCATCACAGACATCCGCAAGCGCGAACCCGACGCGGCGATGCGCAGCAACTTTATTGTCGGCTATCCGGGCGAAACAGAAGAAGATCACGACCAGTTGTTGAATTTCGTCAACGAAGCACAACTCGATTGGTGTGGATTTTTCGCCTTCAGTCCAGAAGAAGGCACGCATGCGATATCGCTGCCAGACCGCGTGCCAACAAGTTTGATGCACGAGCGATTGGCCGAACTTCGTGAACTGCAAGACTCGATCACCGCCCACCGTCGCGACGAGTTGATTGGAGAGACGATTACTGTGCTGGTTGATGAACCTGGTGTGGGGCGCAGTCATCGTGAGGCCCCAGAGATTGACGGCGTCGTGCACGTCAGCGAAACTTTGGCCGTGGCGTCATTTGCAGAAGTTGAGGTTGTTGATGCACTTGGCCCAGACTTGGTTGCCGCCGGTGCGAATCACGATGCTCGAGAACTGGCCGAAGATGCCCGTTGACCCGAACGCGCTTGCGACATGGGCGAACGCCGTAACGGTGTCGCGTATTTTGGTTTCGCCACTTTTGTTCATAGTCATACCCGATGACAATGCGGGCTCGTGGCTCGCAGCATGGTTGTGGTTTGCTTTGTGCGTCAGCGATGTACTTGACGGCTATTTGGCGCGCCGTCACGGCGCGACCAAGAGCGGTGCCTTTTTGGACCCGCTTGCCGACAAAGTCTTGGTGCTCGGCGCAATGTTCACCCTCGTCAGTCGTGAAATGTTTTGGATTTTGCCAGTTGTGATTATTGCCGTGCGCGAAGTCGTTGTTAGCGTCTATCGGGTCGTCATCAGCGCAAAAGGTGTGACGGTGCCGGCTAGCCGACTGGCAAAAATCAAAACTCTCAGCCAGCAAGTATCGATTGGCTTTGCGTTGGCGCCATTTAGCGCGGACGACATGACATACACATGGCTGACGACTCTTTGGCTGGCAGTTGTGTTGACGATAGTCAGCGGACTGCAATATGCCGTGCGCGCGTTGCGCCCCGCTTTTAGACTGCGGCGGGCAGGCAAATAATGCGCTGCAGTATTGTCGCTGTCGGCACTGAATTATTGCTAGGTCAAATTGTCGACACGAATTCTTCGTGGCTAGGTGAACAACTTGCAGCCGCAGGTATAGATTCGTTGTTTCAAGTCAAAGTCGGCGACAATCTTGCTCGTATCGTCGCGACATTGCGTGCGACTCTGGCAGAAGCAGATGCAATCATCATCTGCGGCGGTCTTGGGCCAACGCACGACGACATAACTCGAGAGGCAATCGCCCAAATTATGGGAGTCGAACTTGAAATCAATGATGAGGTAGCCCTCGTTATTGAGCAGATGTTCACGGCTCGCGGTCGTCGCATGCCAGAAAACAACTTGCGTCAAGCGATGGTGCCACGCGGGGCGAAAATTATTGAGCAGCGCCGAGGTACTGCTCCCGGTCTGATTTGTCCTGTCGGCGAAAAAGTTATGTATGCCGTACCCGGCGTGCCCTTCGAATTATTCGAAATGTTCGAGCGCGCGATTTTGCCTGATCTGTTGGTTCGTAGCGGTGAAGCATCAGTGATAAAAAGTCGAGTTTTGCGAACCTGGGGCGACAGCGAGAGCGGGCTCAATGAGCGACTGGTGGGGGTGATCAACGAACTTGAAAAAGTTGGTAACCCGACCTTGGCGTTTTTGGCCAGCGGTTGGGAGGGCATCAAAGTGAGGCTGACGGCCAAATCCAACACCGATCAGCAAGCGGTTGACCTGCTCAATATTTGGGAAGCAAAAGTTCGCGCCCAAGTTGGCGACATCGTGTTTGGTGTCGATGAGCAGAACATGGAAGCGGTTGTTTTGAAACTTCTGCGCGACAAGAAGCTCACTTTGGGAGTTGCCGAGTCGGTGACTGGCGGTCTAGTCGCTGGTCGGTTGACGGCAATCGTCGGCGCAAGCGATGTTTTTCGTGGCGGAATAGTTAGTTATGCCAGCGATGTCAAGTTCGATTTATTGGGAGTAGCTCACGGACCAGTCGTAAGCGAGGCCGCCGCAAAAGAAATGGCGATTGGTGCGCGCAAAATTTTGGGTAGCGACATTGGTTTGGCGCTAACTGGTGTGGCTGGACCGACAGAACAAGACGGCGCAAAAGTCGGCACGCTGTGCGTTGGTGTTGCATTATCAACCGATGATGTGCGCGCGACAACCTTTAGTTTGCCGTTTGGGCGTGAACAGATGCGTCAGTTTTCAGTGATTAGCGCATTGAACTTTTTGCGCCAATCGCTTTAGATACAGGGCTTTTGCCGTTTAACGGCACGGTAGAATGATTATGTAGTTACACCCGAGTAACGACAAGAAAAGTAATCAGGTTTTTTGTGGCGAACATTCTCATCATTGGTGCAGGTGGGGTGGGTGGCGGTATGGCCTCAATCGCCGAAACCAGAAGTTTCTTCGACTCTTTCGTACTGGCTGACATCAACTCGGGTCGGGGCGACGAGATCATCGCCAAACTCGAACAGCCTGGTCGATTCTCGTCGGCGCAAGTTGACGCGCGAAGCAAGTCTGAAATCGTTGCATTAGCCCAGCGCATTAAAGCCGATGTGATCGTCAATGCGTGCGATCCGAGACTAAACGAGCCAATTTTTGGGGCGGCTTTTGAAGCGGGTTGTACATATTTGGACATGGCGATGAACTTGAGCAAGCCGCACCCGACGAATCCTTACGAAGAAGTTGGCGAACCACTCGGCAAAGATCAGATCTCGGCAGATGACCGTTGGAAAGAAAAAGGTTTGCTTGCTTTGGTCGGCATGGGCGTGGAGCCGGGTTTGAGCAATG
>SYNW01000144.1 GCA_005805045.1 Actinomycetota bacterium | reverse complement strand
CTGCGCCATGACGCAAGTAATCACGAAAGTCATCATCATCGTGTTGGTTGCCACTTCTGGAATCTTGATGTTCTCTGGCAACCAGTCACGCAACATCTTGCTGCCATCTGGTGATTCACGCAACGGCGCATTTGACCTGAAATCGAGCCAAATCGCCAACATCGAACCGATCAACATCGCGCTAACGGCTGAAAGGAAACCTGCGAGAAAGAGCGCTGGTCGGCGCATGACGACTGTTGGCCCGGCGCCGAGTGCGGTTGCTGAAGTGTTCATGCCGCTTTAACCCTTCACACTTTCAAAAAAATCTGCAGATGTCGCCGTGCTGATTGGTCCCGAGCGAAACGATTTCGCCGCTAGGGCGAAAAACAACGTCACGACGAGTGCCATAAGTGCATGACCAGCGGCAACAAGTGAGTTCCATAACCAAATCGGGCCCGAGTAATCAAAGCCGTTGGCCACCGAAGCTGGCTGGTCGGCAAAACCGGCGATGAAATATGGCAACGACGCCAACACCGTGGCGAAAAAACCAAGCAGGCTGAGACCAAGAACTGGTTTGGACGAAATTTCTCTGCCCCAAATTCGAGGCCCGAAATGGGCGACGGCGCCGATGCCGCTGAGCAATGCTCCGTAACAAACATAAACCAACACACCTTCTTCGAAAACCGTGTTGGCTAACTTGAGATTCACAATTTTATAGACGGCATTTCCGACCATGCCGGTAAAAACCATTCCGACACCGAGGAATGCGGGCACGAATGCAGCATTTAATTTTGCTTTTTCATTCTTGAGCGCCAACAAGCACAACCCGAGCACGACGAGAACACCGAGGATCGATAAGTCATTGAAAAAGAGATACGGAATCAGAGATTTGAGAATGTCACTGATAGTGCCCGAGAAGTTAACTGTGTGTGAAGACTGAGTAACTGCGCCAATCACGGCTGTCGACATCAAACCCACACCTACGAAAAGACCTGCGCGCAACGGCTGCTTGCCGCGGGTCATCGTTGCAACTACTTGGGCGAGAACACCAAGGGTTGGAATCGCAACGATAAAGATTTGCGGCGATGTGAACGCCCAACCAATCCAAGCGTTGACGCCTTCGGTCGCACCAAACGTCGCCCGCTCGTAAGTGTGGTCGACTGCGACATAAATCAAAGCGCCAGCCAAAACTGGCAAAGTCAGCAACAAGGAAATGCTGGCGACTAATGCCGACCAAGAAAAGATCGGGGTTTCAATCAGCGTCATGCCCGCTCGGCGAGAAGCCAAAACTGTGATAGCGACCGAAGTGCAGATCAGCAACAATCCTGCGACAACCAAACCCAGACCGGCGAGAAACAGATCAACCATTTCGGTGTCACCACCACCAGGACCACCATTGTTTAAATACGACGAACCGACGAGAATTACGCCGAACAACCAAAGATAAAAACCAAGCATCGCCGAACGAGCAAAAGCGATGGCGCGTGCACCGACTTGCATTGGCACGACGGCCACTGCCAAACCCAGCATCAACGGTGCGGCAACTGAAAAAATAAGGTCAAAGCGGAGCGCTGAAAACAACTGAACGACGATGCCTGCGTCAACGAGCGAACTTGACGGACTAATTCTTTCGGCACCCAAGACCGCACCTTCGATCGCCGTGCCGACAGCAAAAATCGCCGAAAACGAAATGAGTAGTCGACCAATTCGTTTGTGATCGCTGGCTGTCAAATAGGCCACAACAGCCGTGAGAAGTGAGGGTTTGGTGGCCATCGACCCCGATGAACCAGAAGAACTTGTCGCCGAAGAACTTACATCAAGAGCCGTCATAACTCAGATAACGCTAACAGTTTGGGCGTTTAATAGGGAAACTTCTCTATTGCACTAAGTCGCTGAAACTAAGACATCCACCATCAAAGCACCGAACAGCAATGTCACATATGTGATTGAGAAAGAAAACACGCGCATTGACCAAGACTCTGTCGGACGGCGACTGAGC
Source organism: Actinomycetota bacterium (assembly GCA_005805045.1). Lineage (GTDB taxonomy): Bacteria > Actinomycetota > Acidimicrobiia > Acidimicrobiales > Ilumatobacteraceae > BACL27. The sequence goes on along the minus strand of SYNW01000144.1, from coordinate 2,248 downwards.
ATCGCCGTGCCGATGATAAAACCAGCACCGGTTAACGCTGCAGTCACGCCGTAAATCACGCCGAGACCCGCAACTGGAATCATCACAAACGAGACGAGTGTCAGGACGACCGTATAGATGACCATCGTGCGAATTGTTTTTTCGATTGACACGACCGAGGGCAACATCGGCACACTGGCTGCTCGATATTCGTCTGAGTGTCGAATCGCCAGTGCCCAAAAATGGGGTGGCGTCCACAAGAAAATGATTACGAACAACCAAATAGCCGGCCAGCCCACCGAGTTTGTGACTGCTGCCCAGCCGACGAGAGTTGGCACCGCCCCAGCCGCACCGCCGATGACGATGTTTTGTTTGCTGGTGCGCTTCAACCACAGCGAGTAAATAAATACGTAAAACATGGTCGCACTTAGCGCCAAAATTGCAGAGAGTAAATTTGCGCCGGCCCACAGCACGGCAAACGCGATTATTTCTAGAGCGACTGCGAACACAAGTGCGTTGCGTGGCTTGATCAGACCGGTAACAAGAGGCCGAGTTTGCGTGCGCTTCATCAACTTGTCGATGTCACGATCGATGTACATGTTGATCGCGTTGGCACCACCCGCGGCCAACGAGCCACCGAGCAGGGTGATTGCAATCAACGACCAGGCTGGCCACTCGTCGGCAGCCAAAACCATCGTCGGAACGGTTGTGATCAACAACAACTCGATGATTCTTGGTTTGGTCAGCGCGATATAGCCACCGAGAACCGACTTTGGCGAACGGTTCGACTCGTGGTTGAACAACCTCGACGGAACTACTGGGCGAACATTGATCGGCACGCGCCAATCGTACGATGAAATTGTTGCATTCCTACGCCACAATATAGATATGAGCAATTTCACCTTCGCCAGCATTCAGCCGAGCCAGGTGCAAGAGGTTGATCAGGCGGATGAGACACAGTCTGATCGCCCATGGATAGTGATCGTGTGGAACGATCCGATCAACCTGATGTCGTATGTGACTTTTGTATTTCAAAAACTTTTTGGATACAGCCTCGAAAAAGCCACGGAGTTGATGCTGGATGTGCACCACAAGGGTCGGGCGGTCGTTTCGAACGGTTCGCGCGAGCGTGCCGAATTTGACGTCTATCGCCTGCACGAGCACGGGCTGTGGGCAACGATGGAACACGAGTCGCAGTGAAAAAGAATGGCCCGGTTGTCCGCCTGAAAAACGGGAAATTTAAAATTGATTTAGCCGACGATCATCGACGGTTATTGACCCAGTTGATCGAACAGTTGCGCGACTCGTTGACAACAACAACCGACGATGCGAATTTGCGTCGGCTGTTTCCGACGGCATACAACAATGATGCGAAGAAAGACGCCGAATATCAGCGGTTGATGCGCGACGAACTTCTTGAGTCACGACTCGCAGCAATCGATGTTGCGATCAACGTGATCGCCCAAGACGATGAAATTACTACCGAAGAGATTGATGCTTTTTCGCGAAGCATCAACTCGTTGCGACTCGTGTTGGGTACAACTTTAGATATCGCCGAATCTGACCATGGTTCGCAAAGTGACACGCAACAAAGTGATGGCTCTGACAGTGATCAGACGGGCGAAGGCGACGAATATCTAATCCAAAAAGAGCTATACGAGTACTTGGGATGGCTACTTGAATGGACCGTAAGCGCTCAAAGTAGTGGACTTTGATTTCTTTTGCGTTCGCAAGGCTTTTCGGCGACCAACGGTGATAGATTTCAGTGGTTCTCAACGGATAGTAGGTCCATGCCCCCATCGTCTAGTGGCCTAGGACACCACCCTTTCAAGGTGGCGGCACGGGTTCGAATCCCGTTGGGGGTGCGAAGGTCAGTTTCAGCGCAAGCAGAATCTGGTCCCGTGGTGAAGTTGGAGTTCACGCCGCCCTGTCAAGGCGGAGGTCGCGGGTTCAAGTCCCGTCGGGACCGCTGGGGAGTGTTCTCACTCTTCAAGGTCGGGTAGCTCAGTAGGCAGAGCATGCGCCTGAAAAGCGCAGGGTCACCGGATCGACGCCGGTCCCGACCACAATTAGAAAACTAAATGACTATTTGAACGTGCGTGCGCGCGACGATTATTCTTCGACGACCAGCGTGAGGATCCATTCGCTAGTGACATGGCTTTCAAGATCAAAACTGCCCAATTGATCGGCAGTAAATTCAATCATTGTTTCTTGACCCGCAGTCGCTTTTGCGCTCACTTCATAGCCATGCAGGTGGAACTCATCATCG
>SYNW01000143.1 GCA_005805045.1 Actinomycetota bacterium | reverse complement strand
GCAGTGCCACCACTTGGTGGGTGCATGTAACCAAAGCGCGTCATTAATCCGACGTGCAAGCCGAGCCCAACTGCGATCGCTAATGGAATGTTGTCAAAGATTTGTGCACCTGCAACACCGAAAAACGCCGCGACAACATGGGCGATCAACACCGCCCCTGGTTGCGCCGCAGGTGCCGAGGGCATGGCAAACAAAATCACTGCAGAAGCACCCATCGAAACGACGAGCAATGGTGCGACTCCATCGAGCAATGCATCAGATATGAGCCATGTGATCGCAATGCCGAGAGCGGCGCCGAATGTGCCGATCACGGCATCTTTGTTGTTACTTTTTGGGGAGGGTAAAAGTTTCATATACCCCGATTTTAGTTAGGCGCGACCGAACCGTTTCGACTCATCGGCAAATTGCTTGGCGATTTGTGACGTAATTGACGCGTTCGTTCTTGAGATCGATTGCACAAAGTCGTAACTCGTGATGTGACTTGGTTCGACGCCTTTGCGTGCCCGATCAAAAGCGATGCTTGCCGCTCGCTGTGAGGCGAGTTCGATGTCACCCGGGGTAAAACCCTCGGTCGCTTTGACTAAATCGTTGATTTTGATGTCTTGCGTGTCGAGTCGAGCCAGAATTTTTGTCCAGAGGGCGCGGCGTGCATCTTCGTCGGGTGGACCGATCGGTATCACAAGATCGAAGCGACCAGGGCGCAACACCGCAGGGTCGATGTTGTTGACGAAGTTTGTTGCACAAATCAAAAGGTGCCCTGCACCTGTTTTAAATGACGGGATCATCTTCAACAATTCATTCACAACACCACGAGTACCAGGGCTCTCGGTTCGGGCAGTAGCAATTTCATCTACTTCGTCGATGAATACGACAATGTTTTCAAGCTTGAGAAGTTCGGTGAGTGCGTTGCGAAGTTCTGCGGCCAGCGAGTTTTCCCCACTATCAAGTTTCGATGGCAACAACTCAACAAATGGCCAACCCAGTCGACCGGCAATTGCACGGGCAAAGGTTGTCTTGCCTGTTCCCGGTGGGCCGAACAGCATCACTGCCGACGGGGCATTCACGCCAATTTTGCCCGCTAATTCCGGGTCGGCAAGTGGAGCAATGATTCGGTTCTCGATCAGGGTTTTTTCGGCGTCCATGCCTGCGACGCGGTCCCATAGTGCCGCGTCACAAAGTTCGCCGCCCCACTGATCGAGTACTCGCATCGCTGAAGGTTCGATTGGCTCCGATTTTTCATAAAGCACCAGATCGTGCGTCGGTTTGAAGCCGCGGTTGACGAGAGCGGTTTGACCTGCTTCAAAATTTGTTAGTAACGCCGAGATTTTGCGCACGCCTTCGTGCAGCAACTTTTCTTCGAGGCGTTGAAGCATCGTCGAACCAATGCCTTGATTTCGCCACTTCGGGCTAATCGCAACGATGTTGATCCATGCTTCATCGGTGCTGATTCGGCTAGATACGAGACCCACAACCTCGTTTTCTGCCACTGCGATGATCACGGGTGAACCAGCACTTGTATCGGCAACGAATTTTGCGATATCAACTTGTTTTGAGTCGGCAACACCCTGACAAAGTTCGAGCAGGCGAACCGCCGACGAGATGTCGCCAGGCACTAGGTCGCGTACTTTATACACACTTTTAGGCTATGACCGCATTCGTTGAACAAGCAACTTTTTCTCGGCCCAATATCTCCTTGGCGGGTAGTTTGTAGAGATGGAATTTAGATATCTCGGTAACAGCGGTTTTAAAATTTCGGCGATCAGTTATGGCAACTGGATAACCCATGGCAGTCAGGTCGAAGAAGACGCAGCCAATGCATGCGTCAAGCGCGCACTCGACCTTGGCATCACAACTTTCGACACGGCCGATGTTTATGCCGGCACTCGCGCAGAAGAAGTTCTCGGTCGCGCGCTTGCCGGTGTGCGGCGCGAGAGCATCGAGATCTTCACCAAGGTTTACTGGCCGACTGGTGCTGGTGTCAACGATCGCGGTCTTTCACGCAAACACATCATGCATTCGATCGACGCGTCACTGAAGCGGATGAAAATTGATCACTTCGATCTTTATCAGGCGCATCGCTTCGATGTCGAAACGCCGCTCGAAGAGACGATGCTCGCATTTGCCGACATTGTGCGCCAAGGTAAGGCCCTTTATATAGGTGTCTCAGAATGGGATGCAGACCAGATCACCCGTGGTGCGGCTCTTGCGCGAGAATTGAAAGTTCCGTTTATCTCGAATCAACCGCAATATTCGATGCTGTGGCGGGTTATCGAACAAGAAGTGATACCTGCTTCACAAGACGCTGGCATGTCGCAAATTGTTTGGTCACCAATCGCCCAAGGCGTTTTGAGCGGCAAATACTTGCCGGGTCAGCCACCACCTGCTGGCTCGCGTGCGACCGACGAATTGAGCGGCAAAAACTTTATTGCTCGCTGGCTAAACGATGATGTGTTGAACAGGGTTCAGTTACTCAAGCCGATCGCGCAGCAGGCGGGCATCACGATGGCGGCGATGTCAATCGCTTGGGTGCTGCAAAATAAAAATGTGGCTTCGGCGATTATTGGCGCGACCCGACCCGAACAACTTGACGACAATGTCAAAGCCGCAGGTGTTGTACTCGACGCCGACACGCTCAAAGCGATCGACAAAGTGCTTGACGGCATCATCATCAGCGACCCCCGAAGAACCGAGTCGCCAAAAACCCGCCCCTAACAATTGCCGGGCACGGCAGTGTCGAACGGTTCAGTTTGTCTTAACTTGGTTTTTGTTGCGACTGAGACAGTGACGAGGTTGGTTCAGGTTCGTGCGGCAGGCCGAGCACACGCTCGCCAAGAATGTTGCGTTGCACTTCACCTGTGCCACCACCGATGGTCAAGGCTTGCGAAAACAAATATCCGCTATACCAAGCATGATTCTGCAGTGTTTTTTGAGTCTCGTGTTCAGTACCCGTCAACATCGCATCAGCGCCGATCAAGTCGCGCGCTAGTTCCATAACATGCTGACCGTGCTCGTCGGCGATAATTTTGCGGACACTCGACTCTGGCCCAGGTTGTGCACCACGCAATCTTTGCGTGAGTGTGCGCATGCGAATTATCTCGAGCAGTACATGTTCGGTATAAATCTGTGCGACACGTTGGCGCATCACGGGGTTTTTTATCCCGCCCATGGCTCGCACCGACTCGACCACATCCAACGCGGTCGGACCGAACCCCCAAAGCACCCCACCCGTTGACAACGAAACGCGCTCGTTGCCGAGCGTGACTTTGGCGAGTCGCCATCCATCGTTTACATCGCCGACAACATTTGCAGTTGGGATACGCACGTCGGTGAAAAACACCTCGTTGAAAGATTCAGAACCAGCCATCGACTTTATTGGACGAATCATGATGCCCGGTGAGTCCATAGGGCAAATGAAATATGTGATGCCTTTATGCTTCGGCGCATCCGGGTTTGTGCGTGCAAGCAGAATGCCGAACTTTGCGTGCTGTGCGCCGGATGTCCAAATCTTTTGGCCGTTCACGACCCACTCTTGGCCGTCAAGTACTGCCCGAGTTCGCAGGCTCGCAAGATCGCTGCCACTGTCTGGTTCGCTGAACAGCTGGCACCAAAAGTCTTTGCCTGACAACAAGTCCGGCAAATATTGTCGCTGTTGGTCTGTCGTTCCGGCAAACAAAATCGTCGGCCCAGCCCAGCCGATACCGATCGGGTTCGAAGGCCGCGAGATATTCGCTCGTTGCAGTTCTTGATCAATAATCAGTTGGTACAAGGCATCGGCGCCAATTCCGTATGGTTTTGGCCAGTGCGGGGCAACATATCCGCTGAGAGAAAGTTCATCAGCGTTTGGATTCGGATGTCGGCGAATCCATTCGCGTACCGCGACACGACGCGGATCATCTTCACCTGGCAGCAAGTCCATCAGTCTCCTTGGCAACTGCCGACGACGCTACGACTGTCGGCACTGCCGACGAGCTCAAAGTCGTCGTTGATCACGATTAAATTAGCGTGACCAAAACCCGAGTCGAGGCGCGGGCGTCGCTCAACTTTGTGGCCCCGTGCGGCTAGTTCGGTCAACCACTTGTCGGGAGCTTGACCTTCGATCTGAACCGTTGGTGCTTGATTTGATGTCCACGTGTCAAAGCCCGTTGTCGGACCGCGAAGCACCCAGCGCCCGGCGTCATTGACTTTTACGGGATCGTTCGACTGTCGATGGCGCAGAAGGCGGGTGATAATTTGCAAGATAATTTGTGGTTGCGCATCACCGCCCATCGTGCCGAGAACTGAAAATAGAGAACCGTCGGGTCGAGTGATCAATGCGGGACACAAAGTGTGGGGTGGCTGACGACCCGCGGTGAGTTCTGATTGATGACCCTTGACCAGCGAAAAACCTAATCCACGATTCTGCAGATTGATTCCGGTTTTATGTTCTACGAGCCCCGAACCGAAACCAGAGGCGTTCGAATTTATTAGCGAGACACCCATTGCGTTGCGATCAACTGCACACATATATGTCGTGTCGCCGTCGGCGCCGGGATGATTGCGCTGTGATGCAAACTGCGAGTTGATCGTCGATTTGCGGGCGATGAGTTCGGGCAAAATCGTGCCGAGATCTGCGCGGTCGTGCAAGATATTTGGTCGATCATGTCCAACCGCGAGGCTCGCTTCAATAAGCAGATGGGCCCACTGTGCGTCGTTCGGGTCGTCGGGCAAATCAAGTTGTTCGCTGAGTGCTAGTGCTGCAAGAAATAAATATCCTTGCGATGGGGCACCGACAGACCAGATGCGATGACCATATGCTTTGGTCGAGATTGGTTGATCCCATGTTGCTTTGGTGTTCGCAAGATCTGCGGCTGAATATATTCCGCCAGCCATTTCAATGAGACCGTCGGCGAATTCGCCCGCGTAAAACGCATCACGGCCACTTTTGGCAATCGCTCGCAGTGTTCGGGCGAGACCATCGCGCTTGATGGTCGCACCAGGCGCCGTTGCTTGCGAGATGATGTTCGCGAAGTTTGGTTTGATTGTTTCGTCGAGGCGTTTCAAAGAGCCGGTCAAAAGCGGTGATGCAGGAAAACCGTTTTCGGCCAACGAAATTGCGGTCGCAAACAGATCACCAAGCGAGAGAGTGCCGAATCGTTCGTGTATGGCGAGCCATCCAGCGACGCAACCAGGCACGGTCACCGAATTGAAATCACCGATCATCGGCATTGAAGTGAAGCCGCGTGCGCGTAGTTGGTCGGCGTCCACTCCAGATCCGGCGCGACCGGCACTATTGAGTGAATAAACCTCGCCATCGAGATGTACCAGGGCGAATAAATCGCCACCCATTCCGCAAAGATGTGGTGCAACGACGGCCATCGTGGCACTGGTGGCGATCGCCGCATCGACGGCGTTGCCACCTTGTTTGAGTATCGCCAAGCCCGCGCGAGTGGCCAGACCATCAGCGCTCGAGATCATTTCAACACTGTAAATGTTGAGATGCGCGTTTACAAAGCGGTGCTCATTTTGTCCGACAATGTCGGACTTTTACTAGCGCTTCTTTTTTGCTGCTGGCTTAGCAGGAGCAACAGGCTTGCGCACTGTCACGATTTTTGGTGGCTTAGAAACACCGAGTGCGATGTCTTTGAAGCCCTTCAATGCGGTGATCTTGGCAACGGTCTTTGCCTTCACATGCACTTGCTCGCCGGTTGCGGGGTTGCGAGCCATGCGGGCCGGGCGATATTTTTTTGCGAACTTCGCAAAGCCCGAAATGTTGACGACGTCACCTTTGGCAACTGATGCCAAGATTACGTCAATGGTGCCTTCGACGACAGCAGTTGCTGTCTTCTTGTCGACGTCGGCGTGGATAGCTACTGCTTGGATGAGGTCACGTTTTTTCATATGTCTCAAAGGTATTAGATGGTCGGGCGCATTTGGTGGATTACCCGAAAAGCCCTATTTTGGGCTAAATCGTGCTGTTTGAAGGCTTAAACGCGAAGGGTTGCCCAAACGGGTTGGTGGTCTGAGGCGCCAGTCGTTTCGTCGATGTGTGACCCGATAATTTCAAAGTGTGGCGAGATAAAGATGAAATCAATGCGCATATCGCGGTCGGTGCCTTGCTCTGGATTTGTTTTGAAAGTTACGCCGGCACCAGATTTCGCGTTAGGTCGCCATGTATCGCGAAATTCAGCGCGGCGCATAATTTCGAGAGTGCGCGAGTTTGGTTCGTCGTTGAAATCGCCAGTGAAGATCATTTCACTGGGCATCAGCGGAACGGGGTCGTTGAGTTGCCAATGTTCGCGCGAAACCTCGTCCCATTCTTTGCCGTTCCATGCACCGCCTTCGATCGTCGCGCTTTCACAGTGTTTGATTAGCGCAGAAATCTGCGAAACACGATTGGTTTCCGAGATATCGGTGAGGTGCAGGTTGATTACGCGCACCGGTTTTTCTGGCGTCAAAATCACGGTCTCAAGTGCGGCGCACCAACTATTC
>SYNW01000142.1 GCA_005805045.1 Actinomycetota bacterium | reverse complement strand
GCGATCGCGCAACTTGTGATGACATTTACCCGCCGACCTGGGATCGGTCAAGTAATTTTCACGGTTGACGGCGAAAATGTTTCGGTTCCGCGCGGTCGTGGCAATTTGGCAACCCCAGGATCAGCCGTAAGCTTCGACGATTACTCTTCGCTCTTGGTCGCCCCGACGGGCTGATTAATTAGTAGCCGAGACGTTCAACGCGATCTATTCGGTGTTGCCAGTCTTTATCCACGACGACAAACAGTTCAAGAAACGCACCCTCGGGCATTTGCTTGCGCACTTCGATACCCACTGCTTTGAGCACGCTGCCAGACTTTCCGATGACCATACCTTTTTGGCTCTTTCGCTCGACGATGATTTCACATCGCACACGCGGCCACTCCCACTCGGTTGTTCGCGTGGCGATCGAATAGGGCAACTCGTCTCGCGTGACCGCAAGCAATTGCTCTCGCACGAGTTCTGCCACCCATTGGGCTTGCGGCATTTCGGAGACCATTTCAGGCGGGAACATCCCCTGACCCTCTGGCGCACGCTTGATCAACTCAGCGATCAATTGCTCGACACCATCTCCGGTCTTCGCCGAGAGTGGAAAATAGTCGGCTGCACCCAGCGAAGAAACGCTGGCCAGTTGCGCGAGAACTTTCGCCGAACTTGCGGAGTCAGTTTTGTTTAGCACGACTATCGCTTTTGAAACATCGATTTGTGCGCTGACCCATTTGTCGCCAGAGCCGAAGGGCTGTGTCGCATCGATCAGCAGACAAACGATGTCCACATCGCGCATCGATTCAAGCGCGGTTGCGTTGACGCGTTCGCCCAGCGCGGTTGTCGCCTTGTGCAGACCAGGCGTATCCACAAAAACTAGTTGAGTATCACCACGATTTAAAATTCCTCGCACACGGGTGCGAGTCGTCTGGGGCTTATCCGAGACAATGCTCACTTTCTTGCCGATTATCGCATTGAGCAAGGTCGACTTGCCTACATTTGGTCTGCCAACCAAAGAAACGAATGCGGTGCGCACATCCAAAGGCTACCGAGATGCAACTGGGCAATCTGGCAGAATTGAACAATGCTAAGTATCAACTGGCGAAAATGGTTCGACCGAATGCAACCACAAACTTTGCAGATTGCGGCGATGTTGCTCTATCTGAACGGGTTTTTCGCCCTGATCAGCGTGATCGACAAAACGGATTACTTGGGTCACCTGCGTGGTCGATTTTCATTTGGTCTGGTGGTTGGTCTGGTGGTTGTTGCGCTGCACGCACTTTCAGGTATTTTCATGGCCAATGATCTGAAGCTCGGCTACAAATTCGCCGTCACCGCCGCTTTCTCGCCTTTCGTCCTGCGGTATTGGGCGTTCAGTGATTTAGAGCAAATCAGCAGCTTCAAGTTTTCGTTCTATGACAAGTTGAGTGGTGGCAGCACCCTGAGTTTGATTTTTGAGGTTGCTTTGTGCGCGCTGATATTGCACCCACAAAGCAGAAATCACCAAAAGATTTGGTACCACTAGCGCTTCGTTTCCGAGCCTGCCCATCTGCCACACTTGAGTTATGTCAAGACTGATAATTAAAGGCGTCGATGAACTCAAAGCCCAAGTAGGCAATCACCTCGGATTCTCTGATTACCTCACAATCACCCAGGATCAGGTCATCCGCTTTGCGGATGCAACTGGTGATCACCAGTGGATTCACATCGATGTCGAGCGCGCCAAAGCGGGCCCATTCGGTGGTCCGATCGCACACGGATATCTCACGCTTTCACTTGGTCCCGTCTTGCTGCCTCAGATATTCGCCGTCGAAGGCGTGGCAATGGGCGTCAATTACGGCACGAACAAAGTTCGTTTTCCATCACCGGTGCCAGTGGGTTCGAAGCTTCGTGCCGGCGTAAAACTTTTGAATGTCGAAGATGTAACCGGTGGCGTACAAGTGACCCTTGAGACAACTTTCGAAGTGGAAGGCGCAAAGAAGCCATCTTGTGTCGCTGAGGTTGTCTTTCGCTATTACTTGTAAATGTTTATCTGAAATTGTTCATCACTTCGGCGAACAATTCGACCGTTTCAGAACTTGGATAATCGGCGCACCAAGGTATAAACCCGCTGCAACCCAGATCAATATATTTTTGAACTTTTTCGCTGACTTGTTCGACGGTGCCGACGAGATTGTTTTTTTGCCAATCATCAAAGGGGTCGGCTCGCAGACTCAGTGACCCGGCAGCCTTGACCTCTTTTTCGGTGCGGCGAATGAACACATCTGGCGACCAGGTTTTGCGAATCTCTGATTCATCTCGACCCACGGCTGCGCAGTGACCTTTCAGAATTTCACGTTTTCGGGCGAACTCTTCGGGGCTGCCACCGAAGTTCGAATAGTCGGCATAACGCGCCACTACTCGCAGCGTGAGTTGTTCTCCCCCACCACCGATCCAAATTGGCGGATGGGGCTTTTGTAGTGGCTTGGGGTCGCAGTTGCCTCGGACCAAGTTGTAGTACTTGCCAGAATAATTTGTCTCTTCTTGTGTCCACATTGAGCGCACAATTTCAACGCACTCACGCAACATCGCAATACGCACCTTGGGCTCAGGAAAATCGAACCCGTAGCCACGACATTCGTTCTCGTACCAACCCGCACCGATACCCCAGTCAAGTCGACCACCTGAAATCACATCGAGCGTAGAAGTGACTTTTGCCAGCAAACTAGGTTCGCGATACAAATTGCAGCCAACCATTTGGCCGAGTCTGATTTTGGATGTTCGCTGACTCATCGCCGCCATCACCGTCCAGCACTCGAACACCGCCTCATGAGCCGGACGTGGCACGTTATGAAAGTGGTCGTAGACCCAGATCGAGTCATAACCAAGTTTTTCTGCCAACTGGGCGATCTCAACTGCTTTGTTCCATTTAGCAACTGGGTCAGAAATAGAAACGAGTTCCATTTTCCAACCTTGCGGAATAAAAACTCCGAATGTCGTGCGCTGTTTAGCCGTCACAACGGCAGGTCTCCGGTCGCGGCCTTTGTTGAGCCATGATCTTTGTAAGCGGCGATTGTGCGCTGGGCAATGCGCATTTGATGAATCTCATCTGCACCATCGGCAAAGCGACTCCAACGGGCTTGTTGCAACATGTGCGCCAGTGGTGTGTCGGTTGAATAGCCGAG
>SYNW01000141.1 GCA_005805045.1 Actinomycetota bacterium | reverse complement strand
GTCGTCGAGTTCGCGCACAGTCAGCAATGTTCAAACTTGAGAGTACCTTCGCCTGGCAAACAAGCCAACCAGTCTTGAATTCGACGGTATTGCTCATGTTCATAGAGTATTGCGTTTAACCCAACGCCACATCTCTGAGTCGCTATGTATTGTGGCGAATTTCTAGTGTGTCGCCGTCGACCACTTCGTAGTCTTTGCCTTCAACGCGAATCTTGCCCAGGTCTTTGGCTTTGTTCCATGAGCCGATTCGCAGCAGTTCATCCCACATGATCACATCGGCGCGAATAAAGCCGCGTTGCAGATCGCTATGAATTTTGCCAGCACATTCCGGGGCTTTCGAACCTGCATGAAATGTCCAGGCTCGAGTTTCTTTTTCGCCCGTCGTGAAAAATGTTCGCAAGCCGAGCAGGTGATAAGCCGATCGAACCATTCGCGGCAACGCACCTTCGCCAAGGCCGAGTGCTTCGAGCATTTCTTTGCGATCTTTGGTGTCAAGTTGCGCGGCTTCCGCTTCGAGTTGCACGCTCATGCCCAGCACTTCAACTTGGCTGGCACTTGCCGACCCCGGGGGTGCAAGCTCTTTTCGCACGAGTTCCTCAAACTCTGGAATACGCGCCAAGTCGTCTTCGGCGACATTGACAACAGCCAACACTTGACGAGTCGTCAACAAGAAGTGCGGCGCCAGCAACTCTGCATCGTCTTTTGAAAGCGTCGCACGGTAGAGCGGTCGACCATCCGCAAGGTGCGTCTGTGCGCGAGTCAACGCACCAAGTTCTTCTTCGAGCGATTTATCCATTCGCGCCGCTTTTTGTATCCGATTGAGTTTTGTCTCGACCGATTCGAGGTCGGCGAGTGCAAGTTCGATCTCGAGTACACGCAAATGTTCGAGCGGATCACTCGGCCCCGGAATGTCGTCGTCGGCGAACGCCCGCAGTACGAACACGATTGCATCCACTTCGCGAATGTTGGCGAGAAATTTGTTGCCAAGACCCTCACCTTTGCTCGCGCCTTCGACCAACCCGCCGATGTCAACAACTTCGACCGTTGCGTAAACAATTTTTTGCGTCTTCGACATTTCGGCGAGCGCGTCGAGTCGCGGGTCGAGCACCTTGGCCATGCCAATATTCGGATCTTTAGTCGCAAACGGGTAGGGTGCTGCGAGCGCATTCGACCCTGTCAGCGCGTTGTATAGAGATGACTTACCCGCATTGGGCAGACCGACGAGACCAAAGCGTTCCATGAAGACCGTCACGCTATCTGTCTGGCCTATCGGGCTGTGCCGAACAACCAGTTTCGGGCGAGCATTTGCCGCCGATAATTGTTACTATGCAGATAGTGCTAATTAGTTGGCCAGGTGGCTGACGAATTAACCGTTAAAAATCCACCCCAAGGAGTAGCAAAAGTGACGTCATTTGACCTCGATCTTTCGAAGTATCAACTCGGTTGGAGCGACGAAGTCGAATATGCATTTGAACCAGTCAAAGGATTAAACACTGGCGTCGTCGAGCAAATCTCGTGGTGGAAAGGCGAGCCCGAATGGATGCGCAAAATGCGTCTGCGCTCGCTGCAAACTTTCGAACGCAAACCGATGCTCGATTGGTTCGCGGTCAACATGCCCGACATCGACTTTCAAGACATCTATTACTACTTGAAGCCCGCTACCGCGCAAGTCGACGAATGGGAAGACCTGCCCGAAGAGATGCGCAAAACCTACGAAAAGTTGGGCATTCCCGAAGCCGAGCGCAAATATTTGGCCGGCGTCACCGCGCAATACGAGAGCGAAGTCGTGTTTCACCGCAATCGCGAAGATCTCGAAAAACTCGGCATCCTTTTTTGCGACATGGATACCGCGCTTCGCGAATATCCAGATCTCGTCAAGCAATATTTTGGTTCGGTAATTCCGCCAGGCGACAACAAGTTTTCTGCGCTCAACACTTCTGTCTGGTCGGGCGGTTCGTTTATTTATGTTCCGCCAGGTGTCGAATGCGAAATGCCGCTGCAGGCTTATTTCAGAATCAACTCCGAAAACGCCGGTCAATTCGAGCGCACATTGATTATCGCCGACGAGGGCTCGAAAGTTCACTACATCGAAGGTTGTTCAGCGCCCGTCTATACGAAAGATTCGTTGCACTCGGCAGTCGTTGAAATCATCGTCAAGCCGAGCGCGCATGTAACTTACACGACGATTCAAAATTGGTCACCGAATGTTTACAACTTGGTCACCAAGCGTGCACGCGTCGAAGCCGAAGGCCACATGGAGTGGATCGATGGCAACATCGGCTCGAAACTCACCATGAAATATCCGAGTGTTTATTTGATGGGACCGAAAGCCACGGGTGAAGTTTTGTCGGTGGCTTATGCTGGCGCGGGGCAGCACCAAGACGCTGGTGCAAAAATGATTCATGCGGCGCCCGAGACATCTTCAAAAATTGTTTCGAAGTCGATCTCAAAAGATGGTGGCATCACCGCATATCGCGGTTTGGTGCGAGTCGAAGAAGGTGCGACAAATTGCAAGAGCCACGTGCAATGCGATGCCTTGATTCTCGACGAACAAAGTGAAAGTCGCACTTTCCCTTACATGGAGGTTGGCGCAAGCGACGCACAAATCGGCCACGAAGCAACCGTTTCAAAGATCGCCGATGAGCAACTCTTCTATTTGCAGAGTCGCGGCTTGTCACAAGAGCAGGCAATGAGCATGATCGTCAACGGTTTTATTGAGCCTGTTACGCGCACTCTGCCAATGGAATACGCCGTTGAATGGAGTCGTCTCATCGAACTGCAAATGGAAGGCTCGGTCGGCTGAGTCAAGCCAACTGCAGTAAAATTTTGTTATGGCGATGCGAACCGAGTGCAAACACTTTGAGAGTCGCACATATTCAAATGGTGACGCGATGCGCCGATGTCGCCTCGACTTGGCGCCTGATGCGCCTTGGCGTTGCCCAGACGAGTGCGCCAAATTCGATCACCGTACTGTTGATATTGGTTGGGCACATGGTTCGGTCGTGCCAACGGCGACGCCAGTTGAGCCTGAAAGCGTTAAAGACGGTAGCGCGGCATCTGTATTGAGCGAAGCCGAGGCGATTATCAATGCAATGGCGAGTGACATTGCCGCTGAAATCAAAGAAAAGAAAAACAAAAAGAAAAAGCGCAAACGCAAATGAGCACGCTGGTACTGCCAACGGTCGATGAAGAAATCTGGCGCTATAGCCGAATTGGTGAACTTGAACTAGACAGTTTTAAACTAGGCAAACTGTCGACGAAAATTGATGTCTCGAGTGCGGCAAAACAAATAGTTTCGGCGACGACAAATATCGTGCCACGCGCCGCGGCCGACATTTTCGAAGATCTAAATGGTCGCCATGCGCAGATAACGGCGATCAGCGTTGCCAAGAACCAGGTGGTCGCCGAGCCGATCGTCATTACGCATTCGTTAGATGAGTCTGGTGTCGTGGTTTACCCGCGACTTGTGGTTGATGCCGCAGAAAACAGCGAGGTCACCATTGTCGAGCGCTATGTTTCGGGTGCCGACACGAAGTCGCTGATCGTGCCTGTCATAGATGTTCGTGCTGCGCAGTCGGCGAGAGTCACATATGTAGCGATCAACGAACTCGGTGCGGCAACTTGGCAAATTGGCTATCAACAAGCAGTTGGCCAGCGTGATTCGACGGTGAAGATGTTCACAGTTGCATTGGGCGGTGATTATGCACGCATGCGCGCCGAAGTTCGTCTTGAAGGTCAGGGAGCCAACGCGCAGCAAGTTGCTCTTTATTTTGCCGACGCAAATCAAATGCATGACTTTCGCACGGTGCAAGACCACGCCGCACCACGCACGCACAGCAATTTGCTGTTCAAGGGGGCGGTCAAAGACACTGCAAAAAGTGTGTATACGGGTTTGATTCGCATTCGCGAAAACGCCTCAAAGTCAGAGGCATTTCAGACCAATCGAAACTTAACTTTGTCGAACGGTGCGTGGGCTGAAAGTGTGCCAAATCTCGAAATTGAAACGAACGACGTCAAGTGCAGTCATGCCAGCACGGTTGGGCCAATCGACGAAGATCAGCGCTTTTACCTCGAGAGCCGCGGCATTCAGCCAGAGATCGCTGAACGACTTGTTGTGCTCGGGTTTTTCGACGAAGTTCTTGATCGCTTGCCTGCCTTGCCGTTTATCGCAGGTCTGCGCGAACGAGTGAGCACGAAGCTTCTTGGGGCAAAGTTGTGAAGCAAAAAGTCTGCAAACTACACGATCTTGTTTCAGGCAAGGCGCGACGCTTTGAAATCGGTAACCGAGCGGTTGCTGTCGTGAGAATAGATGACAAGGTTTACGCAATTGGCGATAAGTGCAGTCATGCCGATGTGTCGTTGTCTGAGGGCGAAGTTCTCTGTGACACCAAAGAACTTGAATGCATTCGTCACGCCAGTTCGTTCAGCCTTGAAACCGGCAAACCAAACACCC
>SYNW01000140.1 GCA_005805045.1 Actinomycetota bacterium | reverse complement strand
AGTGTTCGAAGTGCGGTGGAGAAGTGGTTCAACGCACCGACGACACGCCGGCAGCGATAAATAAACGCCTGGATGTCTATGAGGCCCAGACTGCACCGTTGATTGCTTACTATCAGGGACGGGGTTCGTTGCACTTGATAGATGGCTTGGGCTCGCCAGACGAGGTCTTTGAGCGCATAAAAACAGTGGTTGAAACTGGTCTGCGCCGATAGCCTAATTAGTCGCCCTAAACGGTCCTCGGACCGTCGGGTGATAAGAGTAAAAACTAAGGATCTGTTCGGAGAAACTTTGCCCAAAAATAAGGAAGATGCAATCGTGCTGGAAGGCAAGATTACTGAATCCCTACCCAACGCAATGTTTCGAGTTGAGTTAGAGAACGGGCACACGGTCTTGGCTCATATTTCGGGAAAGATGAGAATGAACTACATTCGAATTCTTCCTGGCGACAAAGTGCAAGTAGAACTGACACCGTATGACCTCACAAGAGGTCGTATTACATATCGATTTAAATAAAAAGGCGTGCTGTGAAAGTAAGAACCAGCGTAAAAAAAATCTGCGAAAAATGCAAGGTCATTCGTCGGCACAGTCGCGTAATGGTGATCTGCGAGAACCCACGCCATAAGCAACGTCAAGGCTGAGCGAGAGAGACAAAATGGCACGTATTTCTGGAGTCGACATCCCGCGCGAGAAGCGCCTCGAAGTTGGTCTTACCTATATTTTCGGTATCGGCCGCACAACTTCCAAAAAACTTTGCAGCGAAACTGGCATTAACCCAGACACTCGAGTTCGTGATTTGACCGACTCTGAGGTCAACAAGATTCGTATTTTCATCGAAAATAACTTGAGCGTTGAAGGTGATCGTCGTCGCAATGTGCAGACGGACATCAAGCGCAAGATCGAGATCGGTTCATATCAGGGCACGCGACACCGCAAAGGTTTGCCTGTGCGCGGTCAGCGCACGCACACAAATGCGCGTACGCGAAAAGGTCCGAAAAAGACAGTTGCCAACAAGAAGATCGCAGTAAGGAAGTAGTCATGGTCGAACCAAAAGCACCAACCCGCAAGCGCAAGCGCGAGCGTCGCAATGTCACATCAGGCATCGTGCACATCAAGAGCACCTTCAACAACACGATTGTTTCGGTCACCGACACCGAGGGCAACGTGATTGCGTGGGCATCGTCTGGTGGCGTTGGCTTTAGTGGCTCGCGCAAGTCGACACCGTTTGCCGCACAGATGGCCGCCGAGAAGGCCGGTCGAGCAGCGATGGAGCTTGGTCTTCGTCGCGCCGAAGTTCATGTAAAAGGTCCGGGTTCTGGTCGTGACACCGCATTGCGTCAAATTCAAAACCTCGGCATCGAAGTTTCGGGGATCAAAGATCTCTCACCGGTACCGCACAACGGTTGCCGTCAACCAAAACGAAAGCGACCATAACTCATGGCGCGCTATCTAGGTCCTAAAGTTCGTATCTCGCGTCGACTCGGCGTCAATGTTTTCGAAAACACGAAGGGTTCGAAAGCCCTTGAGCGACGTCCGTTTCCGCCAGGTCACCACGGTCGTTCGCGCCGCAAGGGTGCAGGCAGCGAATATCTTGCCCAGATGCAAGAAAAGCAAAAGGCGAAGTTCATTTACGGCCTGCTTGAGCGTCAATTTCGCAACCTATATAAGAGGTCGGTTCGTCTGACTGGCCCAACCGGTGAAAACCTTCTGCGTCTCTTGGAGTTGCGTCTAGACAACGTGGTTTATCGCGCAGGTTGGGCAGCATCACGCCCACAGGCACGCCAGTTTGTCAGTCACGGCTTGATCAAAGTCGATGGCAAGCGAGTAGATATTCCGTCATACACATTGCAAAAGGGTGAAGTTGTGACTCTGTCGACAAAGGGTGACAACATGATCGTCATTCAGCACAACATCGACACGCTTGACCGCAAAGTTGTGGCGTGGCTTGATGTTGCCGAAGCAGGCAAGCAAGTCACCGTGCGTGAGTTGCCTGTTCGCGAGCAAATTGATGTGCCTGTGCGAGAACAATTAATCGTCGAGCTTTATTCGAAGTAACCCCAAAATACAACGGTCAGAGGAGAAATCATGCTTGTAATCCAGCGCCCAACAGTCGAACCAATCGGCTCACCAGAAAACAATCGTCAAAAGTTTTCGGTTGGCCCACTCGAGCCAGGTCTTGGCCACACAATGGGCAACTCGTTGCGCCGAATGTTGTTGTCATCGATCCCTGGTGCGGCAATCACTTCGGTGAAGTTCGAGTCGGCATTGCACGAGTTCGACACGATTGATGGCGTTACACAAGATGTAACTGAGATAATCCTCAATTTGAAAGACATCGTGTTGCAGTCGACTTCAGATGATCCGATCGTTTTGAGTGTCGATGTGCGGGGCCCATTAGATCTCACTGCCGGTGACATTCAGTGTCCGCCAGAAGTAGAAATTCTCAACAAGACACAAAAGATCGCCACGCTTTCGGCCAAGGGCAAACTCGTGTTTGAACTCACCGTCGAGCGCGGCAACGGCTACATGTCGTCTGACCGCGATGGTGCTCGCAAGACAATCGGCATCATCCCGATCGATGCGATCTTCTCGCCGATTCGTCGCGTGACTTTTGAAGTTGTGCCGACTCGCGTTGAGCAGTCGACAAACTATGACAATTTGATCATCGACATCGAGACTGATGGTTCGATCACACCGGTTGACTCGCTTGCCTCGGCAGGCGCGACATTGCGATCGCTTGTAGATCTTGTGGCAAACCTGACCGCAGAGCCAGTTGCACTTGAACTTGGCGAAGTTTCGGGCTACTCAAGTGGCGCAGGCGACCTAGACATGTCGATCGAAGAGCTTGATTTGTCGGAGCGTCCGCGCAACTGCCTGAAGCGCGGCCAGATCAACACGATCGGCGAGTTGCTTACTCATTCAGAAGAAGATTTGATGAACATCACCAACTTTGGCCAGAAGAGCCTCGACGAAATCAAGCAGAAGCTTGATGAGCGCGGGCTTTCACTTCGCGTCTGAGTGCACGAGATATTCAACGAAGTTAAATAGGGAGACGATTCAATATGCCAGGGAGACCACGTCGCGGACCAAGTTTTGGTGGTAGTTCATCGCACGAAAAATTGATGATGGCCAACTTGGCGTCGTCATTGTTCGCTGCCGAAGGCATCGTGACAACCGAGTCAAAAGCCAAGGCCCTTCGACCGATCGCCGAGAAGTTGATCACCAAGGCAAAGAAAGCCCAGGGCACTAGTCCGATGCGCGTACACCGCATCCGACAAATTCAGAGCTACCTGCGCGACAAAGAAATGACCAACAAACTCGTCAACGTCGTTGCCCCGAGATATTTGGAGCGAAACGGTGGATACTTGCGCATCTTGAAGCTTGGTCCACGCCATGGTGACAACGCACCAATGGCGCGCATCGAACTGATCTAGTCAAAATAAAACCGATGCGTCGAGTGCGCTTGGTTGTTGCCTACAACGGAGAACCATTTCATGGTTTTGCGATTAACCCCAAGGTTGCCACGGTTGCAGGCACGCTTGGTGGGGCTTTAGAACAAATTTTTCAGACCCCGATACCTCTGGTATCTGCTGGTCGAACTGACGCCGGTGTTCACGCAACCGCTCAGGTGATTAGTTGCGACATCGACCCAGATGCAGACCTGGCGACTTTGCGCAAGCAACTTAACTCGCTTTGCGGTCCAGAAATAATCGTCAAAGATATTGCTTGGGTGACGAGTGACTTTCACGCCAGGTTCTCGGCGATCTGGCGGCACTACCAATACTTGGTTTACAACGCCGACTTTCCTGATCCATTCAAGGTCGCGTCCTCGTGGCATGTGATCGCACCGCTGAATCTGCATGCGATGCAGTTGGCGTGCGACCCGATAATTGGCACCCATGATTTTTCGGCGTTCTGTCGTCGGCCTAAACCAGACAACGATCCAGACCTTGAGGGCCCAGAACTTGCAGATGGTTCTGGCGAAATCGTGCGCGAGAAGTCGTTGCGCCGCTGTGTGATGCAGGCGAGTTGGCGCGAGGTCGGCGAGTCGATGTTTCGTTTCGATATTCGGGCAAATGCTTTTTGTCATCAGATGGTTCGATCGCTCGTTGGAACTTTCGTCGAAATTGGATCACGAAAGCGTCCGAGTAGCGACATGATGGCGTTGATTCGTTCCGGAGATCGAGCAGAGGCTTCGCAACTGGCCCCGCCACAGGGTCTGTTTTTGACCGAAGTCGGGTATCCGAGTGATGTCACCTGAGGCAATAACCCATATTTTTGTGGGGCTAATTGTGATTTAAAGGGTTTTGGCCCTATCCTTACTAGGCCGTTAAAACGAGTGTGTAATGCATTCTGGCTAGAACAACATTTTTTAAGGAACTTTCAATGCGTACCTATTCAGCAAAAACGACCGACGTGCAGCGTGCCTGGCACATCATTGATGCCGAAGGCCTGGTGCTGGGTCGTCTCTGCACCGAAGTCGCAACGTTGCTACGGGGCAAACACAAGCCGATGTACACACCAAGCATGGACACAGGCGATCATGTTGTGATCATCAACGCATCAAAGATCGTGCTTACTTCGGGTAAGGCAGATCGCGAAATGGTTTATGACTATTCGGGCTACCCAGGTGGTCTCAAGTCTGAGACCTATGCAAACTTGCTGGATCGCAAACCGGGCGACGCGATTCGTCGTTCGATTCGCGGCATGTTGCCAAAAGGCTCACTTGGTCGACAGATGCTCAAGAAGTTGCAGGTTTATCCAGGCGCAGAACATCCGCATGCAGCGCAATCACCAAAAGTGTTTGAACTTCCGCACGCCAAGGCTCGTTGAGTCGCAGAAAATACAGAAAAAAGGAACTAACTCGTGGGAACAAAGCCATTAACTCAGACAACCGGTCGACGCAAGAACGCAGTTTGCCGTGCGCGACTTCGACCAGGTACTGGTGTCGTAAAAATCAATGATCGTGCATTTGCCGAATATTTTCCGTCAGAAGTGCAACGCAACTCGTCGACTGAAGCATTGCGAATTACCAACACCGAGTCAATTTACGATGTCGATGCCGACATTGTTGGTGGCGGAATAGCCGGTCAGTCTGGCGCACTGCGCATGGCGATTGCGCGAGCACTTGTTGAACTAGACCCAGCACAAAGACTGGCTCTGAAGAAGGCAGGCTTGTTGACTCGCGACTCACGTCGCAAGGAGAGCAAGAAGTACGGTCTGAAAAAAGCGCGCAAGGCGCCACAGTACACGAAGCGTTAATTCGTCTTTGCAAAGCATGGCCCTTTGCCGTGCGAGTTTCTAGTTTCAATAATCGTTTGCAACACTCTTTGTTACGACAAGGCATTGGTGATTAGATGTTGACATTTGGTACAGATGGAGTTCGCGGAGAATTCGGCACAGAACTGACCGAAACTTACGCAGCCGGCCTCGTTGCCGTGGTGGCGCAGGTTTTGCAGTGCAAAAAAGTCGTGATCGGTCGCGACACGCGTGAGTCGGGTGTGTTGCTTGAAACGGCCATTGCCACAGCGCTAACTTCGCGTGGCGTAGAAGTGCAGTTGATGGGTGTTGCCCCAACGCCGGCGATCGCGTTTGCCGCGCGACAGCACGATTTGGTGGCGATTGCAATTACCGCCTCACACAACTCGTATCAGGACAACGGATTAAAGATTTTTGGTGCCGGTGGACACAAACTTTCTGATGCCGACCAACAGCGCATCGAGCGCGAATTGGCGGCAGGCGCCCAGTTAGCGGTCAGTGTGGCAGGTGCCGCCACAACGAGCGTGTCGCGACCAGAACTGTTGCAAGAGTATTGCGACTGGATGCTTGGTTCGATGCAGCCAAATGCGTTGAAGAATTTGCATGTCGCCCTCGATTGTGCCAACGGTGCATACAGCAGTGTTGCGCCCAAGGTGTTGACCAAACTTGGTGCCACGGTGACGACGATAAATGCGACACCAGATGGCAGAAACATAAATCTGCAGTGTGGAGCAACCCAACCCGCGATGTTGAGCGAGGTCGTCAAAAGTGTTGGCGCACATTTTGGCGTTGCTTTTGACGGTGATGGCGACCGATTGATTGCAGTTGACGGCAACGGCGAGATCGTGGACGGGGATCATTTGCTGGCGATTAGCGCACTTGAAATGAAGCGGCAGGGAACTTTGCGTAACAACAAAGTTGTCGTAACGGTTATGACCAACATCGGCTTTCACCAGGCGATGAATCAAGCAGAGATTGAAGTAGTCACAACCCCGGTCGGTGACAGATCGGTTTTGATCGCCCTTGAACAGGGTTCTCTTTCGTTGGGCGGAGAGCAAAGTGGACACATTATCTATCGCGATTTGGCAACGACCGGTGATGGTTTGCTTGCGGCGCTGACACTCGCTTCGTTGATCGTTGGTTCAAAAAAATCACTGAGCGAGATCGCGAGTCAAGCAATGACCAGTTTTCCGCAGGTGTTGATCAACCTTCGCGTCAGCAGACGAGTTGAAGACATGGATCAACTCTTTGAAAGCGAGATTGCAGCGGCCGAGAAATCCCTTGGAGGAGTCGGTCGCGTTTTGGTGCGTGCAAGTGGAACCGAGCCGATGGTGCGGGTGATGGTTGAGGCATCGCAACAACATATGGCTGAGACGGTGGCTGCAACATTGGCCGATGCGATAACTGCGCGACTCGGCTGATAGCGATGCGAAAGTAGACTAGAAATCATGTGCGGAATTATCTGCGTGTTGAGCCGTAAGACTCGACGAGCCACCCCGACCGCCAAAGAGATCTTGGCTCTACTGGATGCCGCCCTAGATGCAGGAACCAAGGGTGATATTGATCAACTCGCCCTAGCCGTGACGACTGCCGACAAGCTTTTGCGTGGCGAGGCCGGCCAGTTGTGTATGGCCGACAACCATCAGTTGATTGCCGCAATGACGTCTCGGATCGACCAACTGGATGCGATTGTCGGCGCCTATGAACAGTCGGTCGAGAGTTCGGCAAGTCTGCAGACTGAAACTTCGCAACATGCGTTGGATGCAATAATTCGCGCCAAAGACGCGATTTGGGAAATTCGTAATGATCGAATTCGCACGGCGAAACTCGTCGATGCATTGGCCGGGCAAGGGGCTTCAGACTCGGCACGCAGTGGATATTTTTCGATTCAGCAGGCGTTCTCGGGTTTGGATCGGCTCGAGGTTCGCGGTCGAGATTCGGCGGGTATTCATGTGCTCGTATCGAATCATGGTCTGACGGCAACTGACAAAGAAGTCAAAGCACTATTGGCGATTCGCCGAGAAGACGCATTGTTTATGTCTGGGGCGATGCGCATAACCGAGAACGCGTGGTCGTTTGTTTATAAGGCCGCTGCAGAAATTGGCGAACTTGGTGACAACACCCGTGTGATGCGCAATGCCGTGATGGCTGACGCGTTGTTGCGACTTTGTATCTCTCAACCAAATGCGCAAGTTGCAGTGTTGGCACACACCAGGTGGGCAAGCGTCGGAATCATCTCTGAACCCAATGCCCACCCCGTGAACAGTGAAGAACTTGAAGGCAAGCATGACAGCGCATATTTGGTGGCGGCATTGAACGGTGATGTCGATAACCATGCTGACTTGCGAGTGCAATATGGTTTGCGTGTCGCGGGGCCGATAACAACCGATGCGAAAGTGATCCCTGCATTGGTTTCGCGAAAACTAGCGACATCCAAAAATTTGACCGACGCATTTCGTGAAACTGTCGCCCAGTTCGAGGGTTCGGTGGCGATTGCGGTCGCGGGCGCGACTGAGCCGAACAAATTGTTGCTGGCTCTGCACGGCAGTGGTCAAGGATTGTGCATTGGTCTTGCCGAGGATCGATTCATCGTTGCCAGCGAACCATATGGCGTGGTCGAAGAGACCCTCAACTATGTGCGCATGGACGGAGAGGCACTCGCCGACATCAATAATCCGTCGAGCAGAGGCCAGGTAGTCACCCTCTCGGCGGTCAACGCCGGCGAATTATCCGGCATCGAGTTGGTCGCCTATGACGGACGCAAAATTGACTTGACCGCCGACAAAGTTCTGACTGCCGAGATAACGACACGAGATATAAATCGAGGCGAGCACAAACACTTCTTGGCAAAAGAGATTGCCGAAGCGCCGGAAAGTTTCCGTAAAACAGTTCGCGGGCGAATTGTCGAAAACAACGGCGTGTTGGCGACTGATCTGGGCGAACAAGTTCTGCCACAATCAATTTGTGATCGGTTGGCATCGGGCGCGATCACGAAAGTTCGTGTAATCGGCCAGGGAACGGCGGCCGTT
>SYNW01000139.1 GCA_005805045.1 Actinomycetota bacterium | reverse complement strand
GACCTTTGTTGGTCGGGTTGCGCTTGAAGCGAGCAAGTTGCGCATCGCCGACGGCTTCAAAATAAATGCCAACGCCCCAAATCAAAACACCCAAAACGCCGAGAATGCCAAAACTCGGCTCGGGGCGAACCTGGCCAAGTTGTATCGGCAGCGAAACTATGTACATCAGCACACCTTGCAGACCGAACACCGTGTACAAACTGACGATTGCAAATCGATCACCATGCTTGCGACGCATCGACTGATAGCGAAAATCCTCGCCGTGGCCGAGATTTCGTTTAGCGAGATAAAACGCCAAGCGCGCTCCCCAGATGGTCGTCAAAACAGTCAGCAACAAACTGCGCGTTGAATTGCCGTCGCTCAACCAATAAGTCACCCATGCCACAAGCACGAAACCAGAACCCCAAGCGATATCGACGATTGATGCATCGCGCATCACGAGGCTGATTGCCCAAACTGCAATCATCATGCACGCGATAGCGATCGCCACTCCAATCAAAACATCTGTAGCACTAGCCATACGCCGACAATAGGCGATTTGGCGGGTTGTATCAACGCGAATGTGGTGCGAGCCTTGACGGGTGCTTCAAGTCAAAGATCTATGCGTCGAAATCGGCGGCAAACTCGTCGTCAATAGCGCATCATTCGCCGTGATGCCGCGCGACAAAGTCGGTCTCGTCGGTCGCAACGGCGCGGGCAAAACGACGCTGTTCAAAGTTCTCGGAGGTGCCAACGAGGCGAAGTCAGGCGTAATCAACCGTAAGGGTGGCTTTGGCTACCTGCCCCAAGATCCGCGCATCGCCGGTTCGTTCGACTCGCGCACGGCGATCTCACACATTTTGTCGGGGCGGGGCATCGACGACGACATTGTGCGCATCGAGAAACTGCGAATCGCAATCGAAGAAAATTCAAGCGACGCGAACGTAGCCAAGTTCACCAAGGCCGAAGAAGACTTTTCGATGAAGGGGGGATACGCATCGGACAGCGAGGCGCGTTCAATCGCCGCGGGTCTGGGGTTGAAACCTGATCGTTTGGGTCTCGCTCTAGGTGTGCTCTCAGGTGGCGAGCGTCGTCGTGTAGAACTCGCGCGAATTTTGTTTAGTGGCAGCGACACGTTGTTGCTCGACGAACCGACCAACCACCTTGACATTGACGCAAAAACCTGGATGCTCGAATTTCTTCGTGCTTACAAGGGTGCGTTGCTCGTAATTAGTCACGACCTCGAACTACTCGACGAGGCGATCACGCGCGTGTTGCATCTTGACCGCCCCGACGAAGACTCTGAGGGTTCAATCATCGAATATCGCGGCACGTACACGCAATATTTGGTGTCACGCGAAGCCGACGAAGCGCGTCAAGCGAAAAAAGCGACCCAGCAGAGCAAAGAAATTGACCGACTGCAACGCGTGGTAGATCGATTTGGTGCAAAGGCAAGCAAAGCGGCGATGGCGCACAGTATCGAAAAACGAATTGGTCGAATCGAAGAAACACGCGTGCACGCCGCACGTGGCGCGCGCGTGTTGAAGGTGCGATTTCCTGAGCCACCCCATTGTGGCGAAACAGTTTTGACAGTCGATGGATTGCGCAAGACTTTTGGTGGCCCGGACATCTTCCATGATGTGAGTTTCGACTTGGGTCGTGGCGAGCGACTGCTGGTGCTCGGTCTGAACGGCGCCGGAAAAACTTCGCTGTTGCGAATTTTGGCAGGTGAAGTGAAGCCCGACAACGGTGAAGTCAAGTTCGGCTATCAAGTTCAAGCCGGTTACTACGCCCAAGAGCATGACAATCTCGTGCCGCAACGATCACTCGTAGAGCACATGCGTGATCAAGCCCCTGTGTCGCTTGGTCTCACTGAAACCGAACTACGCGGCATGCTCGGCATGTTCGGTCTCTCGGGTGACAAGGTTTATCAAGAGTCGGCGACTCTTTCGGGCGGCGAAAAAACGAAACTCGCCCTGGCGATGATGATGGTCGGCAAAAATAATTTATTGTTGCTCGATGAGCCGACGAACAACCTTGACCCGTCAAGTCGTCAGTCGGTAGCCGACGCGCTTTCAAATTGGGAGGGCGCGATCGTTCTGGTCAGCCACGACGCCGAGTTTGTCGAGCAACTCGCACCGACCAAAGTGCTACTGATGCCAGACGGCCAAGAGGATTACTTCAACGAGTCGTGGCTCGAGCTCGTGACGCTGGCTTAAAAAATTATTTCAGCGCACGAATATAAACGATGATGCTGGCGATCTCTTCGTCAGTGAGCGCGTTCGAAGGCATGATCCCTGAAGCACCGCGACGCTTTTTGGCAGCGGGGTCTTTGATCGATTCGTATAAATAACCATCATCAGCCGTCACGACAGTGCCGTCACTGAGTGTGACCTGAGAATCAGCCAGGCCAATCCAATTTGGTCCGATGCGACCGTTGCCGTTTTCGCCATGGCAACTCGCACAGCCAGCAGAAATCGACACTTCGCGACCCGCAGCCGCCTCGGGCGACAAATCTAAAGGGGCGCTTGACGAACCCGACGAACAAGCGCCGAGGGTCAGCAGCATCGCCACCGCCGCAAGGTTCAAAAAGTTAAACGAGAGTTTGGGAGACATGGTTAAAAGATTACCTTTTGTGACAAGTAGAGTTCGCCATCGTGGTACATAAAAAATGGTGACAAATCTCCCACAACATCCGTCGTCGGGCAACGAGTCCGACGGCTATTGGATGCACTATCACGACCAGGACAGCGAAAAACTTGCTGAGGTAGTTGTCGAATATGCCCTCGATCGCATTCGTCTCGACCCACCACCGCTTGACGGCCCTAAAACTCTCAGTCAATTGCAGGCGCTCGTCGGCAACACGATTACTCCTGAGGGGCTTGGTGGTCTAAAAGCACTTGAGATTTTCACCAATCATCTCTCGCGCGCTTGCATCAGCGTCGACCATCCATCGTTTTTGTCGTTCGTGCCTGGCGCGCCAACCGAGAGCGCGGTGTTGTTCGATCTCGTTTTGAGCGCGTCAAACATTTACGCAGGCTCGTGGCTCGAAAGTTCTGGTGCCGTCTATGCCGAAAATCAAGCATTGCAGTGGGTCGCAAGTTTGGCGAATTTTCCCGTCACTAGTGCCGGCGTGTTCGTTAGTGGCGGCACCGCGGGCAATCTTTCGGCGTTGATCGCCGCACGATGGCGTTGGCGACAAAATGGCAAAGGGGTGTTCGATCGCGTGCGACCAATTCTTGTGACTTCATCTGGCGCGCACTCGTCTGTTGCGCTGGCTGCAAATGCGATGGATGCAGACATCGTCAAGGTTCAAGCCGACGCACAGGGGCGCATGTCGGGTATTAATTTACGACAAGCGATTGCTGAACTCGACCCACAAGATCGCAACCGAGTATGTGCGATCGTTGCAACATCGGGTACAACAAATCTTGGCGTGATTGACGACCTCGTCGCGGCAGGCGAGCAGGCGCGCGAACTCGGCACCTGGTTTCATGTTGACGGGGCATACGGAGCAGCGGCACTTTGTGCACCGAGTGTCAAGCACTTGTTCGTTGGCATTGAAATGGCCGACAGTTTCATCGTTGATCCCCATAAGTGGCTGTTCGGCCCGTTTGATTGTTGTGCGCTGATTTATCGTGATCCCGATACGGCTCGCCGCGCGCATACTCAACGCGCCGAATACTTAGAGGTATTGCAACAACAAGACCTTGGCGACGCATTGGCGAACCCGTCAGATATGGCGCATCATCTTTCGCGACGAGCGCGAGGTTTGCCTTTTTGGTTTAGCGTCGCAACGCATGGCACCGAGGCATACGAAGAAGCGATGGAGATCACCCTGCAAGTCACGCGTGAAGCAACACAGTTGATCAAAAACGCGTCATATCTCGAATTGTTGCTCGAACCAGAACTCTCGATCATCATTTTCAAGCGCAACGGCTGGACGCCCGATCAATATCAAGCATGGAGCGACAAGATGCTCAATGAGGGCCGTGCGTTCGTCGTGCCAACAGCACACAACGGTGAAACAATCCTGCGTTTTTGCATCATCAATCCGCGCACGACAATCGAAGAGGTCGCCGAAATCATCAACTCGCTAGAGTAGTTCTGTGCTCAAATCGGTTCGCTCGGTTGTTCAACTTCGCAAATTCGAATTCAACGGTGATAAACGCAGGCTTACTGCGTGTGGCGACCTCAAAGACTTGCGCCTTCTTGCCAAGCGCAACCTGCCAGGCGGCGTGTTCGACTATTTTGACGGCGCAGCCGAAGACGAATGGTCGCTCGCCAACAACAGTTCGGCATATTCGAAGTTTGGTTTAGTGCCAAAAGTTTTGCGCGACGTTTCGCGGATCGACACGGCGACCACAATCATGGGTCAGCCGGTGCCGTTTCCGATCGCACTTTCACCGACTGGTTTCACCCGCATCGCGCACCCTCAGGGCGAACTCGCGGTCGCCCGAGTTGCCGGCAAAAATTCGTTGCCGTTCACGTTGTCGACTCTCGGCACACGCAGCATCGAAGAAGTTGCCAAGGTGGCGACTGGTCCGTTGTGGTATCAACTTTACGTTTGGCGCGATCGCGGTTTGTCGCGCGAACTCGTGCAACGTGCCAAAGCGGCGGGCTATAAATCGATCATGGTCACTGTCGATACGGCGGTGTTCGGTCGTCGCGAGCGTGATGTACGACGCGGATTCACTCTTCCACCCAAGATTGGTCTTGAAACTTTCATCGACGGCATTCGACATCCACGATGGACATATAAGTTCGTCACCAACGAGCCAATTACTTTTTCGGCGGTTGCCGGGCGGTCTGATGTAGACGGCTCGAAAGCGATCACGCTTTCTGATTATGTCAATTCGCAATTCGACCCGACGCTAAGTTGGCACGATCTCGACTGGATTCGTCAAGAGTCTGGTCTGCCGATAATGCTCAAGGGCATTCAATGTGTAGAAGACGCCAAGCAAGCCGCATCTATGGGAGTCGACGCGATCGCATTGTCGAACCATGGCGGTCGTCAACTTGATGGTTCGCCTGCCCCAATTGAGTTGTTGCCAAGCGTGATCGATGCGGTCGGCAACTCAATTGAGGTGTTAGTCGATGGTGGCGTTCGTCGTGGATCAGATGTCGTCAAAGCGTGTGCACTCGGCGCGCGGGCGGTGATGTTTGGTCGGCCCTATTTATATGGTCTAGGTGCGGCGGGTGAGTTGGGCGTGCAGTGGGCGCTGGATCACATCACAAGTGGCGTGTCGCGCACGATGGCCTTAATTGGTGAGACCTCGATCACGAAACTTTCACGCGAAATAATTGTCAAGCGCTAATCACGCCGAATTCGCGCGTCAGTTATTTTTTGGCAGCTGGTGCTTTTTTTACGACCGTCTTCTTGCGGGCGCCATAGCGCTTGTTGAAGCGATCAACACGACCGGCCGAGTCGATGATCTTCATCTGACCCGTAAAGAACGGGTGGCTGGCATTTGAGATTTCGAGTTGCACGAGTGGGTAAGTGTTGCCGTCCTCCCAAACAACATTTTTTGCAGGGTCGGGCTTCAGCGTCGAGCGAGTCAAAAAGCGATAGTCGGCTGAACTATCTTCAAAAACAACGAACTGATAATCAGGGTGAATCTCGGGTTTCATGGCTTCAAAGTGTATCGGGGGAAAAGTGCCCTCTATACTGTCAAAGTGCCAAATCGCTGTGATGTCCTCTCGAAGACCCCGAGCAAGGGTCATACAATCTCGCACTCCCACATTCGCACCAAGCGTTGGTGGCGCGTCAATGCACACAAGCGTCGCTTCTGGTTGCCTTCTGAGCGCCGTTGGGTAACCCTCAACGTCAGCACCAAGGGTGTACGCACGATCGACAAGCGTGGCATCGAATCAGTCGTCGCCGAAATGCGTCGCGCCGGAAAGAAAGTCTGAGCCTCAGTCATGGCAGCAAAAAGCAAAGATAAGCGTCCAATCATCAAGTTGCGCAGCACAGCCGACACTGGCTTCACATATGTGACTCGCAAAAACAAGGTCAACTCACGCGAGCGCCTTGAACTAAAAAAGTACGACCCAGTCGTGCGCAAGCACGTG
This sequence comes from Actinomycetota bacterium, assembly GCA_005805045.1. Lineage (GTDB taxonomy): Bacteria > Actinomycetota > Acidimicrobiia > Acidimicrobiales > Ilumatobacteraceae > BACL27. The sequence continues at coordinate 80 of SYNW01000139.1, read as the reverse complement.
ATTTTTAAAGAAGAGCGCTAAAACTAATTGCTTTGCGCGAGGGCTTCGGCCAAGTCGCGCTGGATATCATCGCAGGCTTC
>SYNW01000024.1 GCA_005805045.1 Actinomycetota bacterium | reverse complement strand
CTTGCCGTATTCATCGTCGGTCGTGGCATTGTTGGTGCTTCGATTGGCTTCACATTTCCGGCCGTTCGTGCTTTGGCGGCACATCTAGACGAATCTCGCAGTGCCGAGCGACTTGGTGCAGTTTCAGGAATGGAGATCGGTGGTTTTGTTTGTGGCCCGCTAATTGGCTCGCTAATCATCGGGCGTTTCGGACTGGATGCAACCTTTTTATTGTTCGGTGCCCTGGCCGTTTTCGCACTCTTTGTTATCAGCCCACGCAAGTTTCCTGAACTCATGTCAACCACAGAATCTCAGCGACTAAGTTTCGACTTGCTGCGAATTCGCGACATCAGGGTGGCGTTGATTTTGATGCTTGCGATTACTTTTCCGACCGGGATGTTTGACGCGCTGTGGGATCGATTCTTGGACGACCTTGGCGGCAACAACGCGATGACGGGTTTGACCTTTGCGGTTTATGGTTTGCCGTTCATTCTCTTTTCGGCGCGGGCTGGCAAGTTGATCGACAAACGCTCGCCAATCGCCGTGGTGCTATGGCTGGTTATTCCAATAAGTTTGCTGACGATTTCTTATGGCCTGGTCAAACAACCATGGGTGATTCTGGGTATCGGACTTATCGAGGGAATCTTGCAGGCAACGATGATCCCTGCGGCGTTGTCGGCGATCGCCAAGGCGGCCCCACTTGGTCGAGCCTCGGCGGCACAGGGCTTGTCGGGTGCTGTCACCGTTCTTGGGCAAATGATCGCTGCATTTATTGCGCCGTCTATTTATGGCGCGTATGGTGCGTTCACAACTTTTTTTGTCGTTGCAGTCGGCATTGCGACCATCGCCGGCATCGCCGGCATCTTGCACCAGAGAAACGTCAGAAGTTTGCGTTAACGCAAGCCAATTTATTTCAAACGCTCGATGATCATCGCCATGCCTTGGCCGCCGCCAACGCACATCGACTCGAGACCGAATCGCTTGTCGGTGTGCTGCAAACCGTTGATAAGTGTCGTCATGATGCGAGCACCAGTCATGCCGAAAGGATGACCGAGCGCGATTGCGCCACCATGAACGTTCAGTTTGTCCATTGGAATACCCAAATGTTTCGCCGACGGAATAACTTGGGCGGCGAACGCCTCGTTGATCTCGACCAAATCAATTTGATCGATCGTCATGCCCGCACGCCTGAGTGCTTGACGGCAAGCCTCGATTGGTCCGAGTCCCATGATTTCTGGATTCAAACCCGAGACACCAGACGAAACGATTCGCGCCAGAGGTTTAATGCCGAGTTGTTTGGCTTTGGTGTCGCTCATCACGACGACCGCCGCAGCGCCATCATTTAATGGACACGCGTTGCCAGCGGTGATTTCACCGTCGGGGCGAAACACCGGTTTGAGACCCGCGAGTGCTTCAACGGTTGTACCGGCACGTGGGCCATCATCTTTTGCGACGACGGTGCCGTTCGGCAAAGTAAGAGGTGTGATCTCGCGATCGAAGAAACCATTTTCTTGGTTGGCAACCGCGCGTTGCTGACTGCGTGCACCGAACTCGTCCATCTCGCGGCGCGTTACGCCTTCGAGTTCGCGAACATTTTCAGCGGTCTGACCCATCGCGATATACATGTCGGCCAAACCACCTGCTGGCGACCAAACACCTTGACCGCCTAAGGCGCGTGCCTTGGTGCGCTCACCTGATGGTTTGAAAATTGCATTCGGTGCGGTGTCGCTGGCACCAGATGCATAACGGCTCACGGTCTCGACACCGGCTGCGATGAAGCAATCGCCTTCACCCGACTTGATTGCGTGGGCAGCCATGCGAATCGTCTGCAAACTCGACGAGCAATAACGATTCACAGTTACACCGGGCACATTGTCGAGCCCGGCGAGCACGGCCACGACGCGAGCGATGTTGAAACCGCCCTCACCCGCAGGCTGGCCGCATCCGAGCATCAAATCTTCGACATCGTCGGCCTTGAGCTGTGGCACCTTGGCCATCAGCGCGCGCACGATTTGCGCCGACATGTCATCGGGACGCAATTCAGTGAGCGTGCCCTTGTTCGCGCGACCAATTGGGCTTCGGGCTGTGGCAACAATAACTGCTTCAGGCATGACTCTTGCTCCTTAAGAACTCGCGACTTAACTCTGCAAAACCCTAGCCGTTTGCGCAACAGACTGCGAAGTCAAGCTGTCTGATTCAGAGTTTGGCATGGCAGAGTTCTATTCTTGGGGCATGCAGTTGTTTGATGTACGACTTGAAGACATCGACCTTTCGGCCCCCGAGTTTTGGCAGGCTCCGCGCGACTTTCGCGAGTCTGCGTTTGCCAAACTGCGCGACGAAGACCCGTACCGATTTTACGAAGAAATGGAATTGGCGATCGCCCCGAAGGGACCCGGCTATATCGCTCTCACCCGCCACGACGACATTTGGCATGTGAGTCGTAATCCGCAACTTTTCTGCAGTGGCAAGGGTTCGAACATCATCGATCTGTCCCAAGAACTGAACGAGTTCTTCGGTTCGATGATCAGCATGGACGACCCGAAACATTTTCGACTGCGATCGATTGTCTCGAAAGGTTTTACACCACGCGAGATTGTGCGCATCGAAGAATACGTAAAAGTCAAGGCGCGTACGATCATCGATTCAGTGTTGGATAAATATGCCGACAGCGAATTCGACTTCGTTGACGCAGTCGCCGCCAAGTTTCCGTTGCAAATAATCTGCGAGATGATGGGCATACCCGAACAAGACGAACGACAAATATTTGAATGGACGAACACGATTCTGGGTGCAGGCGACCCCGATTTTGGTGGAACCATCGAACGGCTGATGGAGGCCGCGATCGGCATGTTTTCTTACGCCAAGGCGTTGGGCGAAACACGACTCGCCAACCCGACCCAAGATTTGACGAGCGTGATGATGCACGCCGTCGTGGACGGTGAACGGCTCACCAGCCAAGAATTCGGCAGTTTCTTTATTTTGCTCGTGGTGGCTGGCAACGAAACGACTCGAAATGCGATTACCCACGGCATGCTGGCTCTGACCGAGAACCCAGATCAGCGCAAGATTTGGTTTGAAAACTTTGACCTACATACGAAAACCGCCGTCGAAGAAATCGTGCGCTGGGCAACACCGGTGATTCACTTCCGTCGCACCGCGACTGCAGACACTGACATCAACGGATTCAAAGTCAACGCTGGTCAAAAAGTGGTGCTGTTCTACAATTCTGGCAACCGCGACGAACGCGTTTTTGCCAACCCGTTCAAGTTTGACGTGACCCGCGCACCGCAACCCACCCAAATTGGTTTCGGCGCCGGTGGACCGCACTTTTGCCTCGGCGCGAACCTGGCACGACGCGAAATCGCCGTGATGTTCGACGAGATTCGCCGTCGCGTGCCGAACCTACGGATCACGGGCGAACCCGCCTATCTGCAGAGCAGTTTCATCAACGGCATCAAACGCATCAACTGTCGCCTTGACTAGTTAGTCGAGGGTGGCTGGTGTGTGGGCCAACGAAAGTGAACCGTGATTGACTTTTGGCAAAACATATTTTGCGAATAGGTCACACTCTTTTAGATGCGGATAACCCGACAAAATGAATGCCGAAACTCCCGCATCAATGAGTTCGTTCAACTTGCTGGTCACCTGGTCTGGGTCGCCAACAATTGCGATGCCTGCCCCGCTGCGCGCGCGACCCACACCCGTCCAAAGATTTTGCTCGATGTAGCCCTCGTCATCGGCCGCGGTACGCAACTCGCTCTGACGATTGACCCCGGTCGAGGTCGAGTCAAGCGACTTGGCGCGAATGGCGTCACCGGTGACCGGATCGAGTCGCGACAACAATCGCCGCGCCGCCTCGCGCGCTTCACGCTCGGTTTCACGCACGACTACATGACTGCGCCAACCAAAACTCATTGGTCGCCCGTGCCGCTGAGCCCGCTGAGTCATGTCGAGGACGATCGAAGATATCTTCGTGGTCGTGTCGGGCCACATCAAATAGACATCCGCACTCGCCGCGGCACAGTCGCGCGCAGCCTCCGATAATCCGCCAAAATAAATCGGTGGGCAACCTGTACCTGAGGCCGTAATTCTTGGTGGATCAATATGCAACTGCAGGAACTCGCCTTCAAGATTCACAGTTTTGCCGTCGAGCAACTCGCCCAGCGCAAACAAATATTCTGTCGTGCGCCGGTATCGAGACTCGCTCGACAGATGTTCACCTGGCATCTCGGATGAAATCGCATTGATAACCAGTCGTGAATTCGAGATTTGCTGCAATGTGGCGATTTGTCGTGCAAGTTGCGGTACAACGAGTTCACCGAGTCGCACCGCGAGCAGCAATTTGATTTCGTTGGTCAAAGTCGCGATCCCCGCCGAAAACGCGGTCGCATCGATGCCAAGGCTGTAGCCGGATGGCAACAACACATTGTCAAAGCCGTTTAACTCGGCGCGTCGAACTATGTCGCTGCAGTGCAGCCACGAAGACTGAAGATCTTGGTCGGCTATGCCCAAGAATTCATAGTCGTCGTCGCATAACGCGGCGAACCAAGCCAACTCAACCGATTTATTGGTCACGCGCTAAATATAGCCAGTAACCGTTGACCGTTTTCTTACGAGCAACCGCTCGACGAACCGCAGTCGCCGCAAACATAACACGCACCAGCGCGTTGCATATTTGCCGAACCGCATGCTGAACAAATCATGCCCGTACCAGCAGCTTTTTTGACACCGTGACTTGGTGGCGCCGAATATGTGCCGGCGTCGATCTGTGCCACGAGGTCACTCGCCGACGGAATTGTTTTTGGATCGGCGAACACATCGGTGCCCTGCATCGTGTGGGTGATCGACTCTTCGACGCCGGGCAGAGTTGGCTGCAGACGCTCTTCGCGAGTGTAAATACCCAACTCTGCACGCTCGTCAGTGGTTAGATACTCAACGGCCAATCGACGAAACAGATAGTCGACGATCGACGAAGCCATGCGAATATCCGGGTCGTCGGTCATGCCTGCCGGCTCGAATCTGGTGTTGACGAATGCCTCAATGAACGCCCGCATCGGCACGCCGTATTGCAAACCATACGAGATGCTCTTGGCGAAAGCGTCCATGATGCCGGCAAGAGTCGAGCCCTGCTTCGACACTGTCAAGAACACTTCACCTGGACGACCATCTGAGTATTCGCCGATGGTTGCGAAACCCTTGCAGTCGGCCACCCTGAACTCGAACGTGCGACCACGGCGTGAACGCGGAAGTTTTTGGCGCACCGGCTGGTGGACGACGCGCTCGACGACGCGCTCGACAACTTGTGGTGCCGCACCCGATGCATCACCACCTGACGACGAACCTTGCTCGCCATCTTTCTTCATTGTCGAAAGAGGCTGACCGACCTTGCAGTTGTCGCGATAAACAGCGACTGCCTTGACGCCCAACTCCCATGACAACATGTGCAATTCTTCGATGTCTTCAATCGATGCTTCTTGGGGCATGTTGACCGTCTTCGAGATCGCTCCCGATAAGAAGGGCTGTGTTGCACCCATCATGCGCACGTGGCCTTCGTAGTGAATCGTGTTGTCGCCCATTGAGCAGGCGAAAACTGGAAGGTGCTCGGATTTGAGATCTGGCGAACCAACGATGGTTTTATTTTCGTCAATGTAGGCCACGATGCGATCAACCACGGGTGCTTCGTAGCCGAGTTGATTTAAAGCCCTCGGCACCGTTTGATTGACGATCGTCATGTTGCCACCACCGACGAGTTTTTTGAATTTCACCAAACCAAGATCTGGCTCGATGCCGGTTGTGTCGCAGTCCATCATCAGACCGATCGTGCCCGTCGGCGCCAACACGGTTGCTTGACTGTTGCGCACGCCGTATTCTTCGCCGTCACGAACTGCCGACTCCCACGCTGCCGTCGCCGCGTCGACCAAACTCGGTTGCACAACATCAATGTTGTCGATCTCAAGGTTGGCGTCGCGATGCAAACGCAGAACATTGAGCATGTATCGCTCGTTTGCCGAGAAGCCAGCGAATGGTCCCATGCGACTTGCGGTGCGCGCACTTGTTGCATACGCATGACCAGTCATCAACGAAGTCAAGGCCGCTGCCCACGCACGACCACCAGTTGAGTCGTAAGGCATGCCGAGAGCCATCAACAATGCACCCAAGTTGGCGTAGCCAAGACCAAGTTGACGGAACAAACGACTGTTCTCGGCAATCTTTTCTGTTGGATAATCTGCGTTGCCGACAAGAATTTCTTGCGCGGTGAACATCACTTCGATCGTGTGCATGTACGACTCGACGTCGAACGTGTCGTCGTCGTTCAGGTACTTCAACAAGTTGATCGACGCCAAGTTGCACGCCGAGTTGTCAATATGCATGTACTCGCTGCATGGGTTTGATCCATTGATGCGGCCGGCGGCATGGGCCGTGTGCCACTTGTTGATCGTCGTGTCGAATTGCAAACCTGGGTCGGCACACTCCCATGAGGCAGTGGCAATCTGGCGCCACAAATCGCGTGCGCGAATCGTGCGCACGACGCGGCCATCTTTGACCGCAGTCAAATTCCAGTCGGCGTCGTCTTTGACTGCCTGCATGAACTCGTCGGTGACACGCACCGAGT
>SYNW01000138.1 GCA_005805045.1 Actinomycetota bacterium | reverse complement strand
GCCGCTACAGGCGCATTCTCGGCGATGGAGTATGCGATGATCACCCGCGACTTCTCGCTGGCGTATGTGCAAAAAGTCGGGTCGTGGTCGACACCCGCGCTGTATAACTTTGCCGCAGTCTGGAGTGCGCTCGAAGGTTCGATCTTGATGTGGGTTCTTGTTTTGGCCGGCTACACATTGGCGGTTTCGTTTTGGGTGCGCAAGCGTATGCAAGACCTGATCGCATCATGGGCGCTTGGCGTGATGTTTTTGGTCTTGGCGTTCTTTTTTCTCGTTTCATTTTTTCCGGCGAATCCGTTTGCCGTCGGTGCTCCTGGTGTGCTCGACGGTCCCGGCCCAAACCCGCTGTTGCAAAACCATATTTTGGTGATGTTTCATCCGCCGATCTTGTATCTCGGTTATGTCGGTGTCACGGTGCCGTTTGCATTTGCGATCGCCGCGCTGATCACGGGTCGAGTTGGCGAGGGTTGGCTCGTCGCCACTCGTCGTTGGTCACTTTTTGCGTGGGGCTTTTTGACTTTCGGTATCGCGCTCGGCAGTTGGTGGAGTTACGAAGTTTTGGGATGGAGTGGCGTGTGGGCGTGGGACCCGGTTGAAAACGCCTCGCTGCTGCCGTGGATCACGGGCACCGCGTATATTCACTCGGTGTTGGTGCAAGAGCGCAGGGGCATGTTGCGCGTCTGGAACATTTCACTGCTTGTAGCAACTTTTAGTTTGACGATTTTGGGTACATTCCTGACTCGCTCAGGTGTTTTAAACAGCGTGCATGCGTTCAGCGAGAGCAGTATCGGCTCGTGGTTCTTGGCGATGTTTAGTGTTGTGCTCGTCGTTTCGATCGGTTTGATCGGTTGGCGTGGCGACAAACTTCGCAGCCCCGGGGTGATTGATTCGCCCCTGTCGCGCGAAGCTGCGTTTTTGGCGAACAATGTTTTATTCGCCGTGTTTGCATTTGTCGTTTTGTTGGGCACGGTGTTTCCGTTGATTGTTGAGGCGTTGCAAGACCGACAAATTGCGGTTGGTGCACCGTTCTTCAATAAACTTTCGACGCCGATTGGTCTTGCACTGCTGACGTTGATGGCGATCGCGCCTGTCTTGCCGTGGCGCAAAGCATCGACTGAGACTTTGCGTGAGAGACTCTTTTGGCCCGCATGGTGCGGAGTAGCTGCACTGGTGGTGAGTTTGTGGCTCGGCGCTGATGGCCTCGCGCCACTTTTAACCTTCACTCTTGGTGGCATTTCGTCTGGTGCAGCGATGCGACAAGTTGTTTTGGCAACTCGGCGTCAAGGCTGGCGCGGGCTGGTGGGTCGCGCCAATGGCGGCATGATCGTGCACCTCGGTGTGATTCTGATCGCGGTGGCATTGGGTGCTTCGAACAGTTACAGCAAGAGCCAAGAGTTGTCCTTGGTTGCCAACGTTGAAGCAACTTTTGCTGGGCACACTTTCGAGTTGCAAGATGTCGTCGAGGTGCGTGACGATCGCAGTATCAGCGTCAAAGCACTCGTGCTTGTCGATGGCAAAAAAGTTTATGCACCCGCGATAACCAAATACACACGCATCGGCATGAATGTCGGAACACCCTCCGTGCGAACTTCGTTGACGAGCGATGTTTATTTGACTCTGGAGCCGCCCGTTCGCCAAGATTCAAATGAAGCCCGCATCAAAGTTTTCATCAAACCGATGATCATTTGGTTATGGATCGGCACTGCGCTGATGGTCGTTGGCACGGTGCTTGCGGCGTTTCCCGGTCGTCGTCGTAAACCCACTGATGCAACCAGCGCACCAGTCGAGGTGGCTCAGTTGTGAGGTCGCAAAATTTGGTCAAGATTGTTTCGTCGGTTGTCGGCATTGTGGTCGCGATGTTTTTTGTTGTTCTGGTCGTATCTGACCCCGATCAAGACATTGTCGCCAAGTCGCCGCTTTTGGGTCAGCCGGCACCCGCCATTGCTAGCGAAACGATCGACGGCAACCAATTTGCATTAGAGCGTCGCAAGGGCTCGTGGGTGGTGCTTAATTTTTTCAACTCAACTTGTGTGCCGTGCATCAACGAACACGATCTATTGGTCGAGTTCGCCGACACTGAAGCGATGAACCCAAATGCAGCCGAGATTTATACGGTCATCAACGACGACAGTTCAGACGCAGTGCGAGACTTCTTCGACAAAAATGGCGGCGATTGGCCAAAAATTAGAGATGACAACGGCGCAATTGCCGTTGCTTTTGGTGTGGCGCGAGTTCCAGAAACTTGGATCATCGACCCGAACGGTTTGGTTCGATTGCGCATCACGGGCGAGTTAAGTCCAAACTTGCTGTCCGAACAGGTCAACAAGTTACGTGACGAGTTCACATCGTGAAAACACGCAGATCAATTTGGTTGGTGATGTTTCTGATCGTTGCAGTGTTGCTTGTGTTTGGCACCAGTCGTACGGGTGGGCCACAAACCCAACAAGACCGAATAGATTCGATCACAGCGAACCTGGCCTGCCCGACATGCTCGGGCGAAAGTGTTTATGTATCACGAGCCGTTGCAGCCGAGTCGATTCGCGCCGAGGTCGCACGCCAGGTTGCCACGGGTTTGCGATCAGATGATGAAATTTTGAGCTACATCGAGCAACGGTTTGGCGGCCAGGTGCTGCTGGTTCCGCGGGCGTCGGGTGTCGATTCGCTGGTGTGGGCATTGCCGGTCGCCGCTTTGGTTTTTTCGATGTTTCTGCTGTTTTCGGCGTTTACCAAAAGGCGCACGAACCTCTCGGGTGAACTCACAGAGCAACGCGACTTTTTAGTAAATTCACTGCAAGATCTCGAGCAAGAACACAAATTTGGGGACTTAGGCGATCAAGAGTTTGAGTCTTTGCGCAAAGACTACGAATCTCGCACCGCATCGGTGAACGCGCAAATTGAAAATTTCATGTCGTCATCGCAGGCACTCTCAGAAACGGCAGGCCCAGTATCGAAGAATTTGCCTCGTACTTTGGCAACGACCCTGATTGTGTTGCTGGTCGGTGCTTTGGCTGGTTGGTTGGTCGCCAAGCAGTCTGGGCAGAGACTCGCGGGAGAGTCTCTTGCGGGCTCAATCGAAGATTCAACCGCGTCGATTCTTTCGCGAGCGCGGGCGACGAATTTTGTCGACCCCAAAGCGGCAATCGAACTTTATACGCAGGTATTAGAAGTTGACCCAGACAACGTTGAGGCGCTGACATATCGCGCTTGGTTGCTCGTGTTGATTGCTCGCAGTGCGGGTGATGAAGTCAAGCAACTTGCATTCACCTCGGCGTCCAGCGATCTTGAGCGAGCGATTGCGCTCGACCCGAATTATCCCGATGCTCATTGTTTTTTAGGCATCACTCGCTTTCGACTTGGTGACGATGCGCCAGGTGCAAAAGAGCAGTTGACGATTTGCGCCGCAAAAAATCCGCCAGCCGAAGTAAAAAGTTTTGTGGATTCGATCGTGGCCGAGGTTGATGCCGCACTCGACAAATAATTTTTAGTCTTCGACCTGCGGTGGTGGCCAAGCGATTGCCGATTTGAAGCCGCGGTTCGTACGTTCGATCACCCAGACCGAACCTTTGCGCCAGTCTGGTTTCGATTCGATTTTCATCCCGCGACGCTCAAGAGTCTTGATCAATTCGGGGATCATGTCGCCGTGGCCGGATAGCACGGTCGAGTCTTCGACTTCTTCGGCGATTTCGAGCATGTCGGCAACATCTCCATGTTCAAAAAGTCGCTTATCGACTTTTACTTTGAGTTTTGTCAATTTTGCCAGTGGCTCGAGAGTTTGAACACACCGAGTTGCCGGGCTTGAAATCAAACTTGTGATTGAAAGTTTCTTGAGTTGTTCGGCGACAAGTTCGGCTTGCTCCCATCCGGTTTTGCTCAGGGGTCGCAAATTGTCGTCGTCGTGCCATTCGCTACGTTTGCCCGCCTTGGCATGTCGCACTATATAAATAGTCACAGCAGAAATGTATCTTTGATTGATTTGAAACTGTTCATTGACGAGAGATTTAAGGCAGAATTACCCCATGGGTTTCTTCGACCG
>SYNW01000137.1 GCA_005805045.1 Actinomycetota bacterium | reverse complement strand
TGAGCCCAACGAGCTACCGGACTGCTCCACCCCGCGTCGTGCCACTCAGGCTACCAGCGACATGACATAATCGCTGATGCGATGCCACTCTTCAAACGAACACCCAAGGCGACACAATCTGACCTCGATCTTCTCAAAACTGAATTGGTGGAACTACGCAGCGAGCTTACAAAACGAACGAATGCACTCTCTCTGGTAACTGCTACAACAAACGGGCTGGATCAAAAAATTACGATCATTGATGCGCGACTCAAAACGATGACAACCGAATTATCGCATCAACTTCACGAACTTGGCACCGAAATTGAATCGCTGGTCAAGACCGCCGATGAGTCTGCTTCACGCGAGGCACTCGAGCAACTTCGTGTCAATCAAACTCGTATCGCCAACGAGCAGGCCCGATACGAGATTGCTTTTCGCCAAGACCTCGCCGAAATTATTGAGCAGATCAGAAAAACAAAGTAACTTAAAAATTAATTGCCGACAAGGGCAATAGCGCGACTCACCAATTCGCGTGCTTCGGCAAGTCGCTTTTGGTAAAGCGCAAAATCAGGTGGAGTGCTGCCGAGCGCGGCATCGGCCTGCGCAAACAACTCTTCAGCCCGTGCGAGTAGCGCAGCCGGAGTGTCAAGATTTGCCGAACTGCCGCCACTAGATGGTTGTGTCGTGGCAGTTGCACCGCCACTTGAGTCCGAAGAAGCATCTGGCGTCACTTCCACCGAGCCATCATCAACGCGATCGCCAAGGTCTTTGTCGAATCCTAGGAACAACTTTGAAATCGCAGCCGTTAAGTCATCAGCCATGACGACTCGGTTGTTGTACGACGCCAAGAACTTGCGAACAAAGATCTGCTTCGCACTTGGGTCGTCAGGTCGCACATACAACGGCCGAACATAGACAAGACCTTTGCTGACGTTAATTATCTGAAGATCACCATAGATCACTCGCGAGCCTCGCTGGTCGAGCAAAGTGATCTGCTGCGACACGACGGGATCGCTGCCGATTTCTGCCGCGACCGTTGCCGGACCCTCTGGCAGTGGTTCGTCAACTTTGTAAATCGTCAACTGACCATAAGTTTCTGGATCACTTGACACAACCATGAATGCCCGAAGTTCTTTTCGGGCGTTGTCAGCCGAGAACGGGACGAAGGGTCGCAACATCGAGAACACACCCTCGCTCGACTTTGATCGTGGCTCATGAAACATCGTGTAATAAGGCTCAAAGCGCGCAACACTTGCGTCTCGCACTTCACCGGTATTTGCGGCGTTCAGATCAGTGGTGAAGTCTCCGGCAACAACGCCAGTCAAACCCTCAGGTTCAATTGCAGGGGCTTGAGCGACGCTCCATGCCGCGTTGCGATTAAAAAACAGCGTCGCATCTTCAAATTGGTAACGCCCGTAGGTGTTGGTTTGCACCCTGAACAAATCTTCTGGGTATCTAAAGTGATCTACCAATTCTTTCGGCGCAAGATCAACCGAGGTAAACAACTTTGGAAACACTGCCTGCCAAGTTTTAATAATTGGATCGTCTTGATCGACCACATAAAACTTCATCGAACCGTCATAGGCGTCGACTGCAATCTTGACGCTGTTGCGCACATAGTTGAAGGGCGTGTTCAAACCACTGCCAAAAGTCAGTTGATCGATGTTCGCTTCTTGAGAATACGGATAGCGATTTGTAATCGTAAATGCGTCAATCACCCACTGGACTTTTGAGTCAACCACAACCGGGTACGGATCTGCATCCAGTCGCAAGAATGGCGCCACCTTGGCGATGCGATCTTTAATGTTGCGAACGAACATAATTTGCGACTCATCGTCCAGCAGTGCCGAACCAAACAGGTTGTATTCGCCAAAGTGCACGGCGAATGCGACGCGACGAGCGAGCGACGAAAGTTCAACACCACCCTTGGCTGAATAACTTTGCGCCTTCGTGTCTGCACAAGCCTGCTCGACTTCGCCAGTTTTAACCAATGCGTAAGAGTCAAGACCTTCACCGAAATAAAGTTCAGGTTGAGCAATTTTAAGGCTCGTGTAAATCGGGCGACCGTCAACGGTGACTTTGCTCGCTGGGGCGACGATTAGCCCACAACCGTGCGTATACAGAAGGTGTCGAGACACCCAAGTGCGGTTGGGAATACCCGCGGTATTGAGTTCACGAGCCGCCACCAATACTTGTTGCACACGGCCGTTAATCTCGTAGCGATCCACGTCCAGGTCGCGAATCGCATAATAAGAAGTTTGACCTTCGTCTAATACGAACCGATCGCGCATCTGAATCGGATCAAGTTGGCGAACATCTTGAAGTGGTTCTGAATCACCCGCGACATCATCCGCGGTGATTTGTTCATATTCGACATCGACGTTTTTTACCGCGGTTAAGCCCATTGCATCCTTGGTCGCACTTATGTTGCGCTGAATGTAAGGGATCTCTTTGGTGCTGACGTTGGGCTGCACCGAAAATCGCTGCACCACTGCCGGGTAAATCTGCCCAGCAACCAGTGCAACAACGACCCAAAGCATTGTCGCCAAAACTGGCAATCTCCAACTCTTTTGCCAGACGTTCCACAGGAACAACACAGCAACTGCGAGCGAAACAAGAATCATCAAACTCGTTGCCGGCAATTGGGCGTTCACATCGGTAAATGTTGCGCCTTGCACGACGCCGCGGGTTGACGTAGTTAACTCAAAACGACCGAACCAATAGTTCACTGCTCTCGAAAGTGCAATCAACGCGAACAGGACCGAAACATGTGCCTTCGCTTGAGGCGTTACGCGACGACCCTGAGTCTGCAACTGAATCGCCCCGTTTAGATAGTGCGC